>VSDC01000200.1:0-5055 GCA_047459275.1 Gemmatimonadota bacterium | reverse complement strand
GCGCCGCCCCGCGTCACTCCGCCGCCTTCCGGGCGGTCGCCGGCGTGCGCGGGAGCTGCGGGTGCGTCACGACCGGGAACTCGCCCGTGAGCGATTCGAGGAAGGCGACGAGGGCGTCGATCTCCTCCTCGGTGAACCGGCGCCGGAGCTGGACCCACCCCATGATCGAGACGGCCTCGCGCAGCGTCGCGGCGCTGCCGTCGTGGAAGTATGGGGCGGTGAGGGCGACGTTCCGCAGCGGCGCGATGCGGAAGACGTAGCGGTCCTCCTCGCGCCCGGTCACGGCCGCGCGACCGATGTCGCTCGAGCCCTCGACGTGCGAGAACGCCGCGTAGCCCTGTCCGCCCAGCATGACGCCGTTGTGGCAGCTGATGCACCCGGCCTCCTGGAAGATGCGGAGCCCTTCCTTCTGCAGCGGCGTCAGGGCGGATTCGTCGCCCTCGAGGTACCGGTCGAAGGGCGAGCCCGGGGTGATCAGCGTGCGCTCGAAGGCCGCGATCGCCTTGGCGATGTTGTCGAAGTTCAGCGGATTTTCCTCGCCCGGGAACGCGGCGGCGAAGAGCGGCTCGTAGCCGACCTCCCGGAGTCGCTCGACCGCCTCCTCCGGCGTGAGGTCCATCTCGACGTGGGCCTGGATCGGGCCCTTCGCCTGCTCCTCCAGGGTCGGCGCGCGGCCGTCCCAGAACTGCGCCGAGAGGAACGCCGCGTTGTAGACGGTCGGGCTGTTCCGCGGCCCCACCCTCGCGCCCTCGCCGATTGCGACCTGGCGGGCATCGACCCCGGCCGCGCCCACGACGTGGCACGTGTTGCACGAGATGATCCCGGACCGCGAGAGCTTCGGCTCGAAGAAGAGCTTGTGGCCGAGATCGATCCGTTCCGGCGTGCCAGGGTTGTCTTCGGGGTGCTCGGCGGTCGCGGGGAGCGGTTGGAAGAGAGGGGATACGTCTGCGGGACGCGAACCTTTCGTGGCCACCGAGGTTTCGGGTATATCGCCGATCTCGCAGGCGGCGGTCCCGAGGAGCAGTGCGCCGAAGAGAAGGAGCGATCCCGTTTCGACGACGCGGGCGCCCGACCTCCGTCGGCTCGACCGCGTCTCTCTATGATCACTCGTTTGCACGGTCATGGCTTCGCCTCCGATCTGGGGTCAGCGGCCGTGCCCGTGCTCGGGGAGTATTCGTCGCTGGTTTCCGGATCGCGCCACTCGTGGGTGCGAGGATCCCTCCACCCCGGGATTCGTTGCGCGGCTCGAAGCGAGTGGCGCCGTTCGCGGGCACGACCGCATCGGCAATATACGGTGCGGTATAGGCAGCGGCAAACCCCACGCGGGCGGGGTGCGCACGCGGGTGGTGCCTCGGAGATGGCGGCGAGCCGGGGTAGGTGCTCTCCGCGCCGGTTTCTCACGCGCGGGAACGTGCGCAGCGCCCCGGCTTCCCATGTAGGCGACGCTTGCGCGCTGCTTCCGTTCCGGGCATCTCACGCCCCCTCTGCCTCGAGGAGCGGCTCGTGGTGGCAGGAAAAGCACGGGAGCTTGTGGGGCAGGTCGATCCGGGCGCCCGGCCGGACGGCGAGCTCTGCTCCGCAGCTCGGGCACTGCGCCGTGATGCGCCGCACCTCGTAGGCGCCGTGCCACTCCCTCCATCCGAAATACAATCCGGCGCCGATCGCGGCGAGGAGCCACGGGATGTGGGGTGGGAGGATCGCGACGACGGGGGCCGCACACCAGCACACGGCGAGGGCGATTATCGCGCGAGTGAATCGAACCGAGCGCGGCCGGTGCAGGAGCTCGGCGTGTGCAGGGACGGATTTGAACCCGAAGAGGGTGACCCGGGCGGCAGGCGACTGTATCTCGACGGATTGAGCCATCGTTTCCAGGAGGTAAGGGTGTGAACAGCCGGACGCCCCGACGGTCGCAACCGCCGGGGCGCCGGATCGGATGCCGCAAAAAGATCGTGATGCCGGCCGGGTGATGCAACCGCCGGTGACGGGCCGTTCGGCGGGCGCCGGGGCGAGACCCGGGCGTCCAGGGTGAGGCGCGCGGGCGCCCGCAGGGGCCCGGTGATCGGCAGACCGGAGACCAGGTTGCCCATGGGCGCGCGGACCCACGCGTGGCCTGGCCAGCGTTGTCGAGCCGGGCTACTGGCTGCCCATGGATGCGCGGACCTGCGTGCCGTCCCCGGGCGGCCTCAGCTCTTCTTGGAAGTCTTCGCGAACACGGGCGCGAGGAGCTGCTCGACGTTCCGGCTCTTGCACTTTGGGCATTCCGGCTTCACGGAGCCGTGCTCGGCCATCCGCTCGACGCGCGTGAAGGTGGCGTGGCAGTCCCGGCACTGGTACTCGTAGGTCGGCATGCGTCCCTCCTCGCGGCTGATGGGGTGGGATGCAAAAGGGCCCGCCGCTCCCGGCGACGGGCCCCCTCGAAATGTTAGCGTCGGTCCTGCGGATCGTCCATGGGACAGCGAACACGGGCGCGGGCGCGTTGGCCCGGCGTGCGGCGTCCTCGAGCGCCGGACCACGGGCGAGCGCCGCCCCGCGGGTCGGCGCCCCGCGCCGGGTAGATCAATGCACCCCACCCACGGAAAACACGAAGCCCCAATCCTCGTGGCGGTCGAGGGCACGCGCGATGCCGACGCCGATCACGCCGCCGAAGAAGGTGAGCTCGAGGTCGACGGCGCTGCGTACGCCGCCCGTCGGCCGCGAGCCGAGCGTCTGCACGGCCGCCGCGGCGGCGTCGCCGGGCGCGTCGGTCCACCCGGCGTGCCACTGGACGGCGGGCGCGGGAGAGATGGCGGGGAAGACCATTTCGCCGAAGCGGATGGGCGTGTCGAGGATCCCCGGGTCGAAGCGGATCATCCCGCGGAAGACCGCGGCGCGGTCGCCGGCGAACTCCTTGTAGTGGTAGCCGGGGAGTGTGCTCCAGGTGCCGATCTCGTAAAGGGTCTGGGGCGGCGGCGCGTCGCCGGTGACGATGCCGGCGTCGAGTCGGGCGGCGAGGGTCCAGGGTCCGCGCATGGTGCGCAGGTGGATGCGTCCCTCGACGCGTCGCCAGTCGAGCTCCCCTGTCGCCTGCTCGAGGGTGAGCCCGGCGCCGAGTCCGGGGCGGAGCGAGCCTATCTGGACGGAGCGGCCGTGCTCGAGGGTGAGGCGCGTGAGGAAATAGCGTCCCGGCTCGACCGGTCGGTTCGGCCGCAGCGTGTCGCCGCCGAAGGGGCGACGGAGCACGCGACGCTGCTCGGCGCGGTCTTCGGCCCACCCGGCCTCGATGCGGAGCCGGGAATCGCCGCCGCCCAGGGTGCGCGCCAGGGCGAGGGCGACGTCGCGGCGGTCGACGTAGTCGAAGGCGTCGTCGGCGCCGAGGAGCGTGAACACGCTGCCGCCCCGCTCCCAGGGCGAGGCGAAGTCGTTGGTGTGGGCCAGTTCGCGAGCGGCGCGGGCCGTCGCCTCCCACGCGCCGCGGCGGATCGAGAGCTCGAGCGCGCCGCGGGGCGTCTCCGCGGCCCAGGCCCACCCGGCGTTGGCATGGAGCGCGAGGCCGGGCGCGGCGTCGCGGAACGCGAGCGTCGCGCCTACTCCGGTGAAAAGGCCCTCCACGCGGTTGAAGCGGAGCGCGTCGGAGAGCCGGCGGACGCCGAAGTGGAGGGCGGGCGGGCCGTCCGGCCGGAGGGCGGGCGGCGCGACGTCGTCGAAGTCGCGTGCGCTCAGCGGCGACGTCGCCTCGCCCAGGTCCCAGCTCCAGCCGTCGAAGCGCGAGATCGTGTCGCCCGGGGCGAAGGTGAGGCGGAAGCGCAGGGGGCCGGCGGAGTCCGGGGGTGCAGCGGCCGAATCCGGGGGCGCAGCGCCCGGGGCCAGACGTGCAGCGGCCGAGTCCGGGGGCGCGTCGGCTCCGGCGACGTTGGCGGCGCCGGCGGGTGCGGCTCCGATGGCGGCAGCCGTCGTGTCGGCGGCTACGCCGGGCGCAGCGGTCGTGTCGGCGGCTACGCCGGGCACGGCCGCCGTAGCGCCGGCCTCCGGGGCGCGCAGGTCCAGGCCGTGATCGCGCAGGCGCGTCACGATCCGAACCACGGCCCGCGCGTCGGTGAGCGGCGACGTCGCCTGGAACTCGACCCGCTGGCGGTACGGCAGCCAGTAGCGCCCCTCGAACTCCGCGTTCTCCAGCTCTATGTAGGCGACTCCGCGCGCCAGGCGGCCGAGGAGCCGGAGCGCGCGCCCGGCCTCGGAGTTCACGGTTGCCAGCTCGCCACGCATCCGGACGATGTGGAACCGCTCCGCGTCGAGGTCGATGTCGCCGGAGAAGAGGAGAGCCGGGCCCGTGGGCCAGCGGCGGGGCGTGACCCGCAGGCGCACCACCCTGACCGTCCGGTCGGGGAGGTGGAGCACGGCGACGGTGTCGCCGCCCTCGAACCGGTAGTACGTCTCCCGCGCCTCCGAGAACGGGTGGATCGATTCGTAGACGGGCCTCCGCTTGCGGCCGCGCTTCTCGTCCCCAGGAGTTGCGTCGCGGGGAGGAGCTTCGCCGGCGGCCTTCGCGGCCTCCGGCGAGTCCGCTTGCCACGTCGTGTCCGTCGCGAAGAGCTGCAGGCTCTCTCCATACAGGATCGGGGCGACGAGGGCGCCAGGCAGGTAGCTGAGCACGGAGATGGAAAAACCGGCCGTTTGGATGCGGTGCCCCACGACCCTCATCTCGAGAGACCCGTCCCGCCGCCACTGGAGCCGTGTGGCGATCTGCTCGATCTGCCCGCTCAGCTCCTCGCCCTCGGCCGTGTGGACGATGAGCGCCGCCTCCGATTCGGTCAGGGCGCGATAACCCCGGAGCTCCGCCGGCACCCGGCGGTTGTTCTCCGCCGCCCGCGCGACGAGAGCTCGGAGAGCGGGGGTGGCGTAGACGGAGTCGGGGGTCGGGAGCTGGAGGAGAGTCGCGAGGGCGAGGCTGAGGAGCATGGTTTGGGGGTAGGTCTTAGGTCTTGAGGTCTTGGGTCTTGGGTCTTAGGTGTCGGGTGTCGGGTGTCGGGTATTGGCTCTCGGGTCCTAGGTCTCAGGTTCTTGGTCGTGGGTGATCGT
>VSDC01000199.1:0-5094 GCA_047459275.1 Gemmatimonadota bacterium | reverse complement strand
GGTGGTGGCCGAACGAACGGGGCTGCGACGAGTCCGTCGCAGCCCCGTTCGCCATTTCCCGGTCCGCCGCGGTTCGCGGGCGCATCACCCGGCCGCGGCGCCTCACGGGCGTCTTACCACCGGAACCGGTAGGCCACCTTGAAGAAGAGGCCGTCGCTCTCGCGCTCGAGGCGGTCGATCGCGAACGGCGGGGGAGCGCCGAGGGAGGCGCCGTAGCCGAGGTAGGCGACGGTGCCGGGCGTCGGCTCGTACGAGGCGAGGAGGTCGACGCGAGCCGAGTTGAACTCGCCCGCGGCGGTCGGGACCCCGTCGATCAGGAGCGGGGCTCCGGTGTCGGCGGCGCGGAGCGCGTCCTCGAAGTCGTTGCGCAGCTCGGCGATCGCGCGCAGGAAGAACGCGCGCGTCGGCTGGAACTCGAACCGGGCGCGGGTGATGAGGGACCGGCCGAAGCGCGAGTCGTCGCGGACGCGGGCGAGGTGCCGGTAGTTGGCGGACAGACCGAGCCGGATCGACTCGCCGATCCGCAGCCCCACGCTCCCGGAGGCGGCAGTCTCGATCCCCTCGGAGCCCTCGGCGAAGATGGCCGTGCGGCCGCGGCCGAACCCGATGCTGCCATCGAACGTCCGGAACGCCGGCGTGGAGACCTCGACGCCGTAGCCCGCGCCGGAGAGCTCCTCGGGCGGCGTGTAGGGGGCGACGACGTCGCCGATGAGGACGCCGTGGTAGGCGTAATCGTCCGGGTCCAGGCGCCAGAAGTCGCGTTCGACCTCGACACCGACGCGCCACCCGCCACGGAGCTGGAAGTTGGCCGTTAGCGACTCGCCGCCCTCGATCGCATCCCCGAGCCGAACGGCGCTGGTCTTCCAGATGCGGTTGGGGCGCGAGACGAAGTCCACCTTCTCGACGAGCCCGTCGAACCAGTCGTAGAAGCTGATGCGGTTGAACAGGCTTCCCTCGACGATCCCCGTGCGGTTGACGAACCCCGTCCTGGTGACGAAGTCCTCGCCCACCACGTTGACGCTGTAGTTGAAGCCGAAGTGCCGGCCGGTGCGGTCGAGCTCGAGCTTGCCGATCGGCGCGCTGCGCTCGACGCCGTTCTCGCGCGTCCAGGCGCCGCCGAGCTGGGCCTCGACGAAGTACATCCGGCCGAAGACGTGGCGGACATCCGCGGCCAGGACGCGGTTGTAGCCGTTCCCGTCGAGGGAGGTCCGGTCGGTGTAGAGGATGCCCGCGAGGGAGTTCCTGGCGAAGTCGCGCCGCAGGCGCGTCACGTTGAAGAGCGCGTCCTCGCCGAGGGCCTGATCGAGGGCCGTGAGGTGCGCGATGGCGACGTCGCCGAACTTGCCGGTGATCTTCCCGCCGGCGATCGGCTCGACGATCTGGCGGGTGTAGACGAGCTGGTTCGGCGCGGCGAAGAGCTCGATCCCCTCGAGGAAGAACGGGCGCTTCTCGGGGAAGAAGAGGGCGAAGCGCTCGTTGATCGTGACCTGCCCCGCGTCGGCCTCGACCTGGCTGAAGTCGGGGTTGATCGTGGCGTCGAGGGACAGGTTGGTGAAGCCGACGTGGAAGTTGGCGCCGGCGTCGGGCTCGACCGCCTCGCGCTCGAAGGTGCCGGCGGTGGTGCGGAGCCCGTTGGCCGTGGCGGTCACGAACGGCTGCGCCTCGACGACGACGCCGCGCTCGAGGTCATAGAGCCCGGTGAGGGTGCCGGACTGGGCGAGGAAGCTGGCGCTGGCGCGGCGCGTGGGCGTCCACGTGTCCGTGTACCCGGTGCGCTGCACCCGGCGCTCCACCTGGAACCCCCACGAATGCGGGCCTCTTCCGCCCGGGTAGCGGAGACTCTTGAAGGGGATGCGCACCTCGACCTCGTAGCCGAACTCCGTGAGGCGCCCCTTGGACTGGAACCAGTAGTCCGGGCTATTGTCCATGGAGCCGCCCCAGGCGCGGCCGGCGCCGCCGGCGCCCTCGGTGCGGACGCCGTCGGCCTGGATCCCGAGCGGGTTGACCGCGAAGAAGAACGCACGGCGACGGTCCTGGAACGTGTCGAGGTAGAGGATCACGCGGTCATCGCCGTCGATGCCGTCGCGATCGGCGACGGTGGCGCGGATCGCCTCGGGACGGCTGTCGTATGCGCGGATCCCGAAGTAGATCGCGTCCGGCGCGTACCAGACGAGGACCTCGGTCCGTTCGGCGGCCGGCCGGCCATCGACGGGCTCGTACTGCGAAAACTCGGTAAGGACGGCCGCGCGGGACCAGACCGGCTCGTCGAGGACGCCGTCGATCTCGACGACCTCACCCTCGATGCGGGGGATCTCGACGGAATGGGGGTTCGGCGCGACCGCCTGCTGTATCGCGAAGGAAACGGCGAACCAGAACACGCGACACCTCGATTACGGCCGCCGTGCGCCGCTCCCGCGCCCGACCATTCGGCGGGGAGCACGTCGCACGGCGGCTCCGGTTTCTGATTTCTGGGAACGCGCCGATTTTATCGGTTCGCCAGGCGGCACACAAGCGCCGGTTTCCGGCCCGTCAGAAGGTGACCCCGATCCCGAGCACGAACTCGGGCTGGTAATCGCGGGTGGAGATCTCGATGCCGCCGGTGCCGTAGAGGAACGGCGTCGCGGCGATGAGCCCGAGCACCCCGCGGCCCTCGCTGCGGCGGCCGAGCTCGTCCCAGAAGGTATCGCCGCGCTCGGGCTCGGGATGGATGCGGATCATGTACTCGGGTCGCACGAAGAGGGCGAGAGAGAGGCGCTTGGCCGACCCGAGGCGCTTGCCGATGCCGAACCCGATCGGGATATAGGTCTCGGTGGCGTCCTCCCCGCCGGGCACCGGGCGTCTCTCATGGCGGACACCGAAGGTGAAGCAGACCGGCGGCTTGTAGTCCGTCATCTCGTACGCGATCGTGCCGGCCAGGACGGTGCCGAGCCCGGGATCGAACTCCGGACGCCGCAGCGAGAATTCGAAGGCGAACTCGGTGTTGAAGTTCATCCCGAGCCGGCCGCCGTACGTGCTCGTGGAGCCATCCGAAACCACTTCCCCCTGGACCGAGATCTGGCCCGGGCTGGCGGGTATGCCGAGGCAGACCTGCGCGCTCGCGGGCGCGGCGACGGTCACCAGCAGGGCCGCCGCGAGGACCGCCCCGGCGAAGCCGATTCGGTGGGTCATTGCACTCTCCTGAGGTTGGAAAGTCCGTCAACCGATAGCACTCTCCATGCCATTCCGGACGAGGGGACACCCCCCGCACCCTCTGGGGTAAGACCCGGGGACGTGTGATCCGGAGTCGTTCGCGTGAAGGATTCTGAGGCTTCGATGGGTCCTGGTCCAGGGGACGCGACGTCCCACGTCCGATCCCTTGGCGACGGAGACCTTGTCCATTTTCTTAGACACACGCGGCGCAGGCTGGCCTGTGCGCGGGGGGAGCACGCGGAGGCGTACGCGTCGGCGCTCGCGGCGCTGGAGCTGGAAGCGGCGCGGCGCGGGATCGAGATCCGCGGCGTGCGCGAGCGTGTGCCGATCCCCGTAGCGCGGCGCAGGTTGGAGCAGGCGGTCCTCTACGACGACCCCGAGGCCGTGCGCGTCCTGTTGCGCTGGCTCGATGGGCCGGGGCTCTGGCGCGCCTACCGGTATGCGCTGGTCCTGCCCGATCCGGAGGAGCGGGCGCGGATCCTGGAGCGCGTGCACTGGCACCTGAACGTGCGGCTGTTCGGGCTGGCGGAGGGGAAGCGCAGGCGGCGCCGCGCGGCCAACGCGCTGCGCAACCTGGATGCATCCCGCAAGGCCGAGCGGCTGCGCACGGCGCTCGCGTTCATGTTTCGCAAGTATTTCGGACTCGAAGGGAGCCGGTGGTAGCGTGAGGAAGGGAAGACGAGGGACGGGACAGGAGGCGCGGCGGTACGATGCCGCGGCGTTCGGCGCGTTCGCGGCGTCGACTGAGGCGACGCAGGTCCCGGAATGGGCGGTCCGGGCATTCGAGTGGCTGCAGGCGCACCCCCTCGCCGCGGCGGTGGTCGGGCTCGCTCTCCTGAGCGGTATAGCCTGGTTGGCGTTCACCATCGTGCGCCGCTTCGTGCTGCGGATCATCACGCGCCTGACGCAGCGGAGCGCGGCCTGGTGGGACGAAGTGCTCGTCGAGCACCGCGTCTTCCACCGCCTCGCCTGGCTCGTGCCGCCGATCGTCGTCTACGAGGGGATCGAGTTCGTCCCGTACTTCCCGGCCGAGCTCGGCGACCTCGTGCGCCGCGTCGCCCTGGCCTCGCTGGCTCTCCTCGTGGCGTGGGCGTTCTCCGCGCTCCTCTCCGCTATCGACGCCATCTACCGGCGCTACCCCATCTCGAGGGACCGGCCGATCAAGGGGATCCTCCAGGTCTTCGTCATCGTCGCGCACATCGTGGCGTGGGTCCTGGCGATCGCCGCGATCCTCGACCGGGATCCGTTCTGGTTCCTGAGCGGGCTCGGCGCGCTCACGGCCGTCGCGATGCTCGTCTTCCGCGACAGCCTCCTCTCGCTCGTGGCCGGGATACAGATCACCGCGAACGGGCTGATCCGCGTCGGCGACTGGATCGAGATGCCCCAGTTCGGCGCCGACGGCGACGTCATCGACATCGCCCTCAACTCGGTGCGCGTCCAGAACTGGGACAAGACGATCACCGTCATCCCGACGCACAAGTTCCTCGAGCACTCCTTCAAGAACTGGCGCGGGATGCAGGAGGCCGGCGGGCGCCGCATCAAGCGGGCGTTCCACATCGACATGGGGACGATCCGCTTCCTGACCGAGGAGGAGATCGAGCGCTTCGGCCGCTTCGTGCTGCTCAAGGACTACATCGCGCAGAAGAAGAAGGAGCTGGAAGAGCACAACCGGATCCACGCGGCGGAGCCGGGTTACATCGCGAACGCGCGGCGGCTGACCAACATCGGGACGCTGCGGGCGTACATCGTGGAGTACCTGCGCCAGCATCCGATGCTGCGCAAAGACATGACGCTGATGGTCCGTCAGCTCCAGCCTGGTCCGGAAGGGCTGCCGCTCGAGATCTACTGCTTCACGGCCGACACGCGCTGGCCGGTCTACGAGTCGATCCAGGCGGACATCTTCGA
>VSDC01000198.1:0-5110 GCA_047459275.1 Gemmatimonadota bacterium | reverse complement strand
AGACGCGCGACCAAAGCTAGGGGCCGACGCGTGCGGGGGCAAACGTCGTGCCCGGCGGCTGCGCGCGGCCGTGGCGCGCAGCCGTTCGCCGCGATCGGGTGCTGAACCGGCGCTGCCGGCCGACACCCCGCCGGCGGCACCGGCGGCACCGGCGGCACCGGCGGCACCGGCTGGCCGCCAGGCGTGGCCGCCCGGGCGCCGGGCATACCCCTTGCGCCCCACCGCGTCCGACACAGGAACGTACGACCGGAGGCCCGAGTGACCGACCGAACCCGGAAGAGGGGAGAAGAGCGCGAGCCGGCGCCGGAGCGGAGCGCCGAGCGCGCCGAGGAGGTCCGGCGCGAGGAGGAGCTCGAAGTGCTGAACCGCGAGCTCACCGACCTCGAGGAGATGGAGATCGGCGCGGAAGGGGTCGCCGGAGAGGGAGAGAAGGCGAGCGGGACGACGCCGGGATCCGTGGGCGGCACGACGGGGACCGCCGGCCACTCCTCCGGGATCCAGTCGCCCGGCGCGAGCGCGCCGCCCATCCGGGGGATCGACCCGGACGAGGTGAAGGGCAAGGTCGGGCGGTTCCGCCGCAAGGATCGGGAGTGAGGGGTGGGGGCCGCCCCGGCCCCGGCGTGATGTGGCCGCGGCGTAACCTGGAGGGGGAGCGCCCGGGCCCCGGCAGCCTCCGGCGTGCCCGCGATCACGCCGCCCGACGCCCCTCGAACCGCCCGAGCCGCCTCCAGTCGCGCGGCGCCCTTCGAGCCGCCCGACGCAGGTCACGCCGCCCGGCGCATCTCCTCCGCCGGCCCCTCGGGCAGCCGTCGGGCGTACCTCTTCAGCTCCTCCGGATACGCCTCCATCAGCTCCGCGGGCGCGGGCGCCTTCCGACCGCTCAGCATTTTCCGGAACTGCACCGCGTTCACTACCGACTTTCCCCGGCTGTGGTTGTTGAAGACTACGTCGACGAGGCGAGTCCGGCGATCGTCGGCGATCTCCCGGGTCCGGGCGACCCACGGTCTCAGCTCCGCGGGCTCGTAGAGGTAGTCGTAGCGGGCGCCCGCGTCGGCCCCCATGCGCCACCAGTCCCTGTAGTTCCGGCCGTGCACGCGGACGTACCCGACCCGGGCGGTGCCCTTCGCGCTGGGCTTGATCGACCGCGAGAACAGCGGCTGGTCGATGTTCACGAACCCCACGCCCTCCTCGCCCAGCCACGCGTAGAAATCGGGCTCGTTCCAGCTCTCGTGGCGGACCTCGACGACGAGGGGGAACTCCCGGAACGTGTCCACCAGGTCGGCAAGCCACTCGCGGTTCCCTTCCTCGTTCTTGAAGGACCAGGGGAACTGGATCAGGAGCGCGTCGAGCTTGTCCGCGCGCAGGAGCGGCCGGAGCCCGTCCCGCACCGCGCGGACCTCCGCCCTGGACCAGACCTCATCCCGCTCGTGCGTGAACCGGCGCCAGAGTTTGGCAGAGTAGCGGAAGTCGTCCAGGTCCTCCACACGCTCCGCCCACCGCTCCGCGACCTCCGGCCGGACCGGACGGTAGAAGGTCGAATTGATCTCGATCAGATCCAGGAACCGTGCAAGGTAGCGGACGGGATCGAAGCCCTTCGGCTTCTTCTCCGGGTAGACGACGCCCTTCCAGTCGCGGTAATCCCACCCCGCGACGCCGACCCGGATCGGCGCCCGGCTCACGGCGCCTCCATTCGCGCGAGGATCTCGCGCACCTCGTGGTCTGTCATCTGGGGAAAGTTCCGGTACGACAGGCTGATCGCGAAGAACGGCTCGGGCGTGGTCACGCAAACGACCTCGTCGGCCACCTGCTTCAGCATCTCGCAGGCGGCGCGCGGCGCCGTCGGCACCGCGACCACGATGCGCGCCGGGCTCCGCTGCCGGAGCGCTTCCACGGCCGCCCGCAGCGTGGATCCGGTCGCGATCCCGTCGTCGACCAGGATCACCGTCCGCCCGGCGACGTTGGGCTGCCGCCGGTCGCCGCGGTACGCCGCCTCGCGGCGCTCGAGCTCGCGCCGCTCCTCTTCGGCGACCCGCTCGATGACTTCCTCCGGCACGCCCGTCAGGGAGACGACCTCCTCGTTCAGCACCCGGATCCCGCCGGACGCGATCGCGCCCATCGCCAGCTCCTCCTGGCCTGGGAGCCCGAGCTTGCGCACGACTAGGATGTCGAGGGGCGCGCGAAGGGCCCGGGCCACCTCCGCGCCGACCGGCACGCCGCCGCGCGGCAGCGCCAGGACGATGACGTCCTTCCGCCCGGCGTACTGCATCAAGCGCTCGGCGAGCGCGCGGCCGGCGTCCTCGCGGTCCTCGAAGATACGATCCGGCTGCATTCGTTCCTCCCGTATCCACCCCCTCAACTCCCCTCCCCCGCGATGCGCCGCACCGCGTCCGCCAGGAGCGGCGCCACGGAGACGACACGGACCATGGGCCATGTCTCCGCGTCGACCGGGATCGTGTCCGTCAGCACGATCTCCCGCAGCCCCAGCCCGGCCAGGCGCGACCGCGCCGGCGTCGTCAGGACGCCGTGCGTGGCGGCGACGACCATCTCCCCTTCCGCCCCGGCGTCCCGCAAGGCACGCACCGCCTCCGCGATCGTGCCCCCGGTCGAGATCATGTCGTCGACGATCAGGCACGACCGGCCCCGCACGTCCCCGAAGACGTGGACGATCTCGACCAGGGCGCCGCTGCGCCGGCGCTTCTGGAGCACGGCGAAGTCGAGGTCGAGCCGCTCGGCCAGGGCGGCCGCGCGCTCGGCCGCGCCCAGGTCCGGCGCCACGACCACCGCGTCCTCCGGGACCCGCCCGGTCAGCGCCGCCGCGAGCGTCGGCACGGCGGAGACCGGGTCGACCGGCGCCCGGAAGAAGCCCTCGATCTGCGCGATGTGCGCATCCACCACGACGACGCGGTCGAACCCGGCGGCCTCGATCAGCCCCGCCGCGAGGGAGGCCATCACCGGGCACGCGCCCCCGTCGCGCCGATCGGAACGGGCGTAGCCGAAGTACGGCACGACCGCCACGATCCGGCGGGCGCCGCCCCTTCGGCAGCCGTCGGCGAAGGCGAGCAGCTCGATCAGATGATCGTTGACGGGAGGCGACGTCGCCTGGACGACGAAGACGTCGCGCCCCTCGACCTCTTCGTCCACGACGAGCGACGTCTCGCCATCCGGAAAACGCTCGACCTCCGCGGCTCCGACTCCCACGCCCAGTTCGGAGGCGACGCGCCAGGCGAGCGCCCGGCTCGCCGTACCCGCGAGGAGCACGACGTCGTTCACGACCCGGCCTCCGGATGAGCGAAGCGTTTCCACTCCGCCGCCCACCGCGAGAGGCGAGCCTTCACCGCGTGGTGCACCGTCCCCTCGGGAAACGTCCCGTCGGGGCGCGCCTCCCCCGCCTCCATGCCGGTGAGGATCGGCCACCCGTCTTCGATCCGGTCGATCGCCCAGATGTGGAACCGGCCGGCCTCGACCGCCTCCCGGACCTCACGTCGCAGCACCAGGTTGTCGACGTTGCGCCGCGGCAGAATGACGCCCTGGCCGCCGAGCCCCACGCGCTCGCACGCGGCGAAGAAGCCCTCGATCTTTTCGGTCACGCCGCCCACGGGCAGGACCTGCCCCTTCTCGCTCACGGCGCCGGTGACCGCGATCCCCTGGCGCAGCGGCACCTCGCCGATGGCGGACATGAGCGCGTACAGCTCCGCGACCGACGCGCTGTCGCCCTCGACCTCCTCGTACATCTGCTCGAAGGAGAGACTGGCCGACAGGATGAGCGGTTCGGTCCTGGCGAACATCCACCCGAGGTACCCGGAGAGGACGAGGAAGCCCTTGCTGTGGATCGGGCCGCTCAGCTTCGCCTCGCGCTCGATGTTGATCACGCCGCCGGTACCCATGTACGCGCTGGCGGTGACGCGGATCGGACGGCCGAAGAGCACGCCGGCCGCGGACAGGAGCCCGATCCCGTAGAGCTGGCCGACCCGTTCGCCCCTGGGCTCGAAGGCCAGCACGCCTCGCTCGATCAACTCGAGGAGCTCGCGCTGCACCCGCTTGTCGCGTCGGTCCCGCTCCTCGATCGCGCGGGCGACGTCCTCGGCCCGGACCCGGTCGCGGCCCGCCTGCCGGGCCCAGTGCGCCGACTCCCGCACCAGGTCCACGACCTCGCCGAGGCGCGCGGTCAGCTTGCGCTGGTCGCCGGCCAGGCGCGAGCCTTCCTCGACGACCGCAGCGACGGCGGTCGCGTCGAACGGCGGGAGCGACTCCTCCCGCACGTGCCCCGCCAGGATCCCGGCGTACGCCCGCTCCGCCTCCGGCGTCCGTTCCATGCTCGACCGGAAGTCGACCTTCACCTTGAACAGCTCGGCGAACTCCGAGTCGAGCGCCTTGAGCAGGTAATACAGCGCCGGCTCCCCGATCAGGATGACCTTCAGGTTCGCGGGGACCGGCTCGGGCTCCATCGCGTCGACGATGGCGAGGGCCAGCTCGGCGGTCGACTCGGCGGGGCGCAGCTCGCGGGAGCGCAGGGCCCGCTTGAGCGCCGCCCAGGCGAGCGGGCGAGTCAGCACGTCCGCGGCCTGGAGGATCAGGTAGCCGCCGTTCGCACGGTGCATGGCGCCGGGCGCGATCCGTCCGATGTCGGCCACCATGGTCCCGAACTGGAAGCGCACCCCCATGCTCCCGAGGAGGTTGCGCAGGTGCGGGTCCGGCTCCTCGACCACGGGCGCGCCCGTGCCCGGCTCGTGCGTGACCAGGACGTTCACGACGTAACGCCGGAAGAAGTCCTCTCCCGAGGCACCGAGGATCGCCGCGGCGGCCATCGCGGGCGCCTCCGGCTGCTCCTCGGGGCGCGTCGAGAAGTGCTCCGCGTTCGCCACGACGTCTTCGCACACCGCGTCGAGGTACGAGGCGACGTCGGGCGACCCCTTGTAGCGTTCCTTCAGCGCTGCGATGCGGAACGCCACCATGCTCCGTGCGACGTCCCGGTTCAGCTCTTCGATCCGCTCCCGGGCCTCGCGGGTCAGCTCCTGAATGTGGCGCTGGACCGTGGCCACGCGTTCCGTCGCCTCGCGGACGTGCCGGTCGATCTCCTCCCGCTCCGCCTCCGGCAGCGCCAGGTACGTAT
>VSDC01000197.1:0-5121 GCA_047459275.1 Gemmatimonadota bacterium | reverse complement strand
GCACCCGCCACCGGCATGGGTTCCCCGTCCACGCTTGCGTCCACCAGCACGACGCGCGGCGGATCGAACGATCGGTCTCGCGCCACGGGTGGCAGGTGCACAAGCCCGAGCGACGTCGTGATCCAGATCGCGCCGTCGTCGTCTTCCACGAGGTCGGCGCCACGGCCGGCCGGGAGGCCGTTCCATGGCCCCGGGCTCTCGAGGACGTCCCACCCCTCGGGACCACCCGGGCGCACGCGGTGCAGGATTCCGTGGCCCAGGATCCAGATGCCGCCGGCAGGCGAGGGGACGAGGCCGAACACGCTACGCGTAGCCAACCCCGAGTTGGCGGGAAGGGCGCGCCAGCCGTCCGGGCCTCGGGCAAGGACGCCGGCGTGGCGCGTGGAGAGCCAGAGCGTGCCGTCGGCGAGCTCCAGCATGGATGTCGCCTCGCCGGGCACCGGGAGCATCTCGCAGCTCCAGGAATCGGCCCCGCTACCAGAAGCGTGGCCCGAATCGTCGCCCGAACCCGCCTGCAATCGGGCCGCAGCTATGCTGCAAACGCGCCCGCGACTCGCGATCCAGAGCCTGCCGCTCCGGTCCTCGAGCACGGCTTCGACCGGCCCGTCGCCCGTGGGAAGGTCCATGACCGGTTCCAGGGTGCCGGCCCGGATGTCGGCCCGAAGGAGCTGGCCATCCTCGCTTCCGATCCAGAGGGTCGAGCCGGATCCCATCGCGCATGACATGAAGACCGCACGGCGTGGCAGGCGTGCGACGACGCTGTCGCGCCACACGCGGGCTATCTGCTCGCGCCTCGCGATCCAAACGTAGCCGAGCGCGTCGGGGCACGGGCGGGTGGTGCTCGCAAGCTCCCGGACGACGGATACTTCCGGTCCGGCTCGTCCCCGTCGCACCCGAGCCGTCCCCTGCCAGCCCGTGACCCAGAGAACGTCCCCCGCGCGGGCGACGAAACGAACGTGGCGCCCCGGGAGCCCGCTCCGTTCGTACCAGATCGTCGTCTCCGGCTCCGGGAACTGGACGAGCGCCGAGAAGCTGCCCATCCACAGGCTTCCTTCGTGATCGACGAGGAGCGGGCCACCCGAGTCCAGGCCGTCGAGCGAGTCGATCCATTCCGGTGCCCGGTCCCGGCGGATCGCCACGAGTTGGCGGTCGAAGGCCACCCAGATGGTCCCGAGCCGCTCGACGATCGAGATCGGCCTGGACAGCGGCAGATCTCCGTTGGCGCGAGTAGCCAGCACGCGGCTCGTGTCGGCGTCCAGCTCGACCACGCGCTGGTCGGCCGTGACTGCGAAGGCACGGTCGCCCGCGCCGATCGCCAGGTCGACGACGAGGCCGGCCATCCGCCGGCGCGGCCTGGCCTGCGGCGAATCCCACTGCCAGAGCGCGCTGTCGGTCGAAACGAAAATCCCGCCCGACGGAGCTCGGAAAACTCGAGCGACGGGTTCGCCATTGAAAAGACTGCTCTCGACCGGCACCCAGCGGCCGTCGTCCAGGTGGATCAGCACCCCGCCGCCGGCGACGGTCCAGAGCCGGCCATCTCTGTCGTACGCCAGCGATCGACGGATCTCAGGCCATCCCTGGGCGGGCGTCGGGTAAGCGGCCACGCCGGCCGCCGTGACCTCGAAGACGTTCCCGTTCTCGGCCTGCGCCGCGATCCGACCATCGGGCCCGACGGCCAGGCGGAGGACCGGATGCACGATCGTGTCCGGCGTCCACCGTCGGAACTCGACGCCGTCGAAGCGATAGAGTCCGCCCTGGGAGCCGATCCATAGGGCGCCGACGTGGTCCTGGGCGAGGGCATGGACAGGCGGGACTTCCAGCCCCTGGTCCGCGGTGAACCGCCGGACCAGCCGCTCCTGGGCCGCTGCGTCCCGGGCGCAGACGCACGCCAGCGTCGCGGCGCAGAGCGCCAGGGTGACGCGTAGTCGGCTCCGCGCCGGAGAGGCCGCACGTTCCGTGATCGCCATTCGAGTTGCCTGGGCCTCCGGGGAGGGGAGCCCGCAGGGATCTGAGTGACCGGGCTCGACATTGGAAGATGTTTGCCCCGCCGTCGGTTCACAAGCGGTTTCCTCGTTTCGCAACCCGCGGTCCGTCCATAGATTTGGGCCGCCTGCGTGCCAGTCGCCGCCCGGAACTGGCCCGCCCTGGCCACGTCGACAGAGGAGTCGGCCCCATGAGCGAATCGTCCCGCGGGGCGCATCCCCGCCTCACGATTCGACACGTCCTGGCAGACGCGTACCGCGCCATCCTCGCGCTGGACTCGCCGCTACTGCGCGTGATCCGTGATCTGACGCTCCGCCCGGGGCAGTTCGTGCGGCGCTACGTCGAGGGCGAAAGAGAAGGGGTGGTTGGCCCGATCAAGTACGCGCTGCTCACGCTCACAGTGTCCGTCATCGCCGGGCAGCTCGGCCGGAAGCTCTATCCTCTGGAGCTCGGGCCTCGAGACGACGCCGCGTGGATCGAAGCGCTATACGCGGCTTCCGACCTACGCACCTACTGGGCGCTCCCCGTCCTGATCCCGACGGCGATGCTCCAGCGGCTTCTCTTCTGGCGCCGGGGGTTCAATCTCGCCGAGACCTACGTGTTCCTGGCCTATGTCATGGGGCACTTCTTCTGGCTCTGGGTCGTGGGCGCGTTGCTGCCGAAGGATATCAGGGACCAGACCCTCATTTCTGTTCTCTCCAGCGTAATCCCATGCGTGTACGTCGCCTGGGCGTACTGCGGCTTCTACGGGCGTCGCTCGCTCTCCGTCGTCGTTCGCGGGCTCATCGTATTCATGACGTTCCTCTTCGGGATCGCGATATCGATTTCGATCGTGGCGGGCCTTCAAACGATGCGGCGGTGAGGGCGAGCGCGGCGGCCCCCGTACCGACGGCCGCGGAGGCACCCGGCGCAGCCCCGTGTCACCGGCTGCACGACCTCGGGCCCCCGGTTCCAAAACGCGCCTCGCTTTCCTAGATTTCCGCCCGCGTATGTGGAATCGAATCATTGTCCTGGTCGGGCTGTTCGCCCTCTGGCCCACGGCCGGGAGCGCGCAGTACCGCGCGCCCGAGCCGGTCGGCTGGGTCAACGACTTCGCGAACGTGATCCCGCCGGAGCAGGAAGCGGCCATCGAGCGCGTGATCCTCGAAGTCCGCTCGAAGTCCGGCGGCGAGATCGTGGTGGTCACGCTGCCGTCCCTGGAGGGTCGGACGCGCGACGAGGTCGCCCTAGAGATCGGGCGCCAATGGGGCGTGGGCCGTCGTGGCGACCCGGGCGACCCCGCGCGCAACACCGGCATCGTCGTGCTGGTCGTGCCGAAGGAGACCGCGCCGGACGGCCGCGGCCAGCTCAAGATCGAGACCGGGCTCGGCACGACGCGCTTCATCACGGCCGCCGAGGCCGGACGGGTCGCGGACAACTACATGATCCCGTACTTCCGCGAGGGCGACTACGGCATGGGAATCTACGCGGGCGTCATGGCGCTCGCGGCGATGTACGCGGAAGAGTTCGGGTTCGAGCTGACGGGCGAGGTGCCGACGCCGCCGAGGCGCGATGAGGGGTCGCCCATCGTCGCGACCGTGCTCGCCTTTTTCCTGATCTTCTGGCTCCTGCGCGTCTGGATCGGCGGGCCGCCGGGGAGGGGCCGTCGCCGGTATCGCGGCCCGATCATCGTCCCGTTCCCCATGGGCGGGAGGCACCGCGGCGGCTGGGGCGGCTTCGGCGGCGGGTTCGGTGGCTTCGGCGGCGGAGGCGGGTTCGGAGGTTTCGGTGGAGGCGGCGGCTTCGGCGGCGGCGGCGCGGGACGGAGCTGGTGATGACTTGGGCGGGGCCGGACGCCCATGCGGGTTCGAGCCCTTGCGGGTCATGGAGGTGTGATGGCGGATCCAAGGAAGACGGCGGCGGAGCTTGCCCGGGCGCTCGAGACGCGCCTCGGCGAGCGTCTCCACAGCGTGCTCCTTTTCGGCTCCGTCGCGCGGGGTGAGGCGGTGGAGGGGGTGAGCGATATCAACGTCCTCGTCCTCCTCGACCGCGTCGACGCGGCGGCCCTCGAGGCCACCGGCCCGCTGGCGCGGCGGTGGGCCAACGCGGGGAACACGGTCCCTCTCGTCATGGCGGAAGACGAGTGGCGGCGTGCCGCGGACGTCTTCGCCATCGAGCTGTCCGATATGAAGGACGCCCACGTGATCCTCCACGGCCACGATCCACTGGCAGAGCTGGAGGTCGACCCGGCGGCGCTGCGACTCCAGGTCGAACGGGAGATCCGGGGCAAACTCCTGCAACTCCGGGAGGGCATGCTCGTCAGCGCGGAGGACGAGGCGGCGCTCGGCCGACTGCTGATGGTCGCGCTCCCGTCGTTCGTGACGTATCTCCGGGCGACGCTTCGACTCCTTGGGCGGCCGGTGCCGATGAAGAGCCCGGAAGTCATCACCGAGGCCGCCCGGAGGATCGGCGTCCCCCCGAAACCGCTCCTCCAGGTCTGGGAGGCGCGGGCGACGGCGCGCCCGCTCCACGCCGGCGTCGCCGACCCCCTGGTACGCGGTTACTACGCGGTGGCGGAAGCGACCGCCGCGTTCGTAGATCAACTGTCGGAATCGAGGTCCTGATGAAGAGACACGTCCTTTGGGTCCCGGTGGTGCTTCTCGCCACCGGTTGCGGTTACAACCGGATCCAGGAGCTGGACGAGCGCGTCGAGGAGGCGCGTGCCAACATCGATACGGAGCTGATCCGTCGCAACGACCTGATTCCCAACCTGGTCGCCACCGTCGATGAGGCCGCCCGATTCGAGAGGCAAACGTTCACCGAGGTCGCTCGGGCGCGCGCCGGCCTCACGCAAGCACGCGAACAGGTGAACGAAGCCCTGCGCTCAGGCGACACGGAGGCCCTGAGCCGGGCGAGCGCCGCCGTGAGCGAGAACCTGCGGCTGTTCCTGAACGTTTCCGTCGAGGCCTACCCGACGTTGCGGGCCAACCAGAACTTCATCGCGCTCCAGGACGAGCTGACGGAGACGGAGAACCGACTCGCGGTGGCGCGCAGGGACTACAACGAAGCGGTCCGCGTGTACAACACCTACATCCGTCAGTTCCCCCAGGTAATTACCGCCCGCGTGATCGGGGCGGAGCGCAAGCAGCCGTTCGAGGC
>VSDC01000196.1:0-5135 GCA_047459275.1 Gemmatimonadota bacterium | reverse complement strand
CGTGCCCGTCCCGCGTACGACCGACGGCGCCCGGCCCTCGAGCTCGTGGCGGATCGCGGTCGTAAGGTGCACCGTGCCATTCCCGCTGGCGGTGGCCCGCACCTGCCCGGACACCACGCCGGCGCCCTGCATGCGCTGCTGGAGCACCGGGACCATCGACAGATCGAGTCCCGTGATCGTCGCGTCGAGGTCCTGGACGCCGACCGGCGAGCGCAGGTCGAGGGTGCCCTTGCCGCGGACGCGGGCCGGTGTGGCGTTGCCCACCCTCGTGAGCCGAACGTCCACCTCCGTCTCGAGAGAGGAGATCGGCCCCTCGACCACGACCGTCCCCACCATGAGCCCTTCGACCGGGAGCTCGACGGGGAGCACGTCCGCGAGGAGCTCCAGGTCGATCGGCGACGCCCTCAGGTTGACCTGGGTGAAATAGAGGGTGTCCCCGGTGACGATTCCGAAATCGCCCCGCAACACCGTGCCCGGCGCCCGGAGGTGGGCGTCCTGCGCCAGCCACAGAGTACCGCCCTCGGGCTGACTCTGGATCCGGAAGACCAGTTCGCCCGAACCCTCGTCGGGAAGGGGCGGATAGAGCCACTGCAGGTCGGCGAACTGCACCTCGTCGCCGACGATGCGGATGTCGTACAGGTTCCGGTCGCCCAGGATGATCCGCCCGACGCCCGAGCCGCGGGAGCCCGGGAGCCGGAACCGGTCGGCTTCGAAGGAGATCAGCGAGTCACGGATCGTGACGACGCCCGACAGGTCGTCCAGCTCGAACGGCGTCTTCCAGATGTAGCCCCGGGTGGAGAGACGGCGGATCCGGAACAGCTTCCCCTCCTCGACGGGCGACTCCCAGAGCACGCGCGGGAACTCGGCGTCGACCTCCTCGAAGCGGAGGACGCGGACCAGGCCGTACCCCGGGATCTCCTCGAGGATGAGCCGCGCGGTGTCGTCCGGCTCGGTGATCGGCTCGTCGGGCGTCCACGGCGTCCGAATGGCCACCGAGCCGCCTACGATGGTCGCGCGGTCGATCAGGATGAAGTTGTCTTCCCCGTCCTCATCGGGCGTGCGGTCCGCGAAGATGCGCTCGAAGTTCCACAGCGTGTCCCCCGGCAGCCGGAGCAGGTTGACCTCGGGCCGGTACGCGACGAGGCGGTCGAAGACGACCTGCCCCCGGATCAGATTCCGCCACCGGTACCGGAGCCGGATGCTGTCCGCGCGCAGGAACGGGAAACCGAGGGGGTCGTCGAGCTTGACGCCGTGGAGGACGACTCCGCCGAACAGGCCCGCACTCTCGATCCGCTCGACGTGCAGCGCGCCCTGGGTCTGGCGGCCGACCTGCTCGAGCGCGAACCGCCGCACGCGCTCGAGCCCGAACTCGGTCTGCGTCAGGACATAGAGCGCCCCTACGACGACACCGAGTCCGAGGACGAGCCCCAGGAAAACGAAACCGGCGAGTCGGATGTTGCGGTTCACGGCCTAGAATGCCTGTCCGATCGAGAAATGGAACTGCAGTCGGTCCCAGAAGCCGCTGCCCGGTTTCCAGGCGTAGGGCTTCTGGAACCGAAGTCTTCCCGTCTCATCCGTCGTGACGACCGGGAGCCACTCCTCCCCCTGCCCGTTGAAGCCGACGTCGAAGCGGATCGGCCCGATCGGGCTGCTGTAACGGATGCCGACCCCGGGAGACACGGCGATGTTGCCGAAGGTCGTGGCGGAGCCGATACCGTCCTCGCCGCCGAGCTGCCAGACCTGACCGAAGTCGACGAACGCCGCGCCCCTCCATTTGTCGCGATAGAGGGGAAAGCGCAGTTCGACGCTCCCTTCGAACAGGAGGTCGCCGCCCACGGGGCGGACGTCGAAGGCGCCCCGGCCGAGCGCGTTCGGGTCGCAGGCGCCGGCGGCGATGTCGTCGACGGTGCAGATGCTGTTTCCGAGGCTGTCGGGCTCGACCAGGCGTTCGGGCTCCACATGGAGTACCTTGGGACCGAGACGGTACTGGGCGAAGCCCCGGACGCTGTTCGCGCCGCCGGCGAAGAACCGCTTCTGCGGGTGCAACCCGAGCCCTTCCGCGGATCCAGGCTCCTCGATCGCCTTCGCCCACCCTGCGCGCAGGTGCGTGGCAAGGATCACACCGCTTCCCAGGTCGCGATAGGAGCTCAGGTCGCCCGCGGCAAGGAAATAGGCGAACTCGGACCCGGTAAGGCCCGCCGCGTACTCGGTCTCCAGGCGCAGGATGTACCCGCGCGTCGGATAGAAGGCAAGGTTCGACCGGTCACGCGTGAACGACAGCGTGATCGGGTTCAGCCAGTGCGGCTCGCCGAGAACATCCACCTGGTTGATGGCGCAGGCGATGAAGCTCATGCAGAACACGAGCTCGTTCCCCACGGCGTCGAGCTCGGTGAGCTCCGGCCGGAAACCGATCCCGAGCGTGGTCCTCGAGCTGATGGACCGGACGATGTTGAGGTACCCGCCCCGGGCGCTCCGGATGAAGACGCCCGGGAGCGAGCGCCGCTCGATGAACACCCCCGCGCCCAGCGTATTACGGGGGCCGAGGAACCAGGGCTGAGTGAAATCCACCGAGAGCGAACCGCTCAGGTCGCGGTACTCGGGGTCTATGTCCTGCTCCATCTCGCACAGCCGGGCGCTCTCGTAGAGCTCCTGGGCGAGGACGTTCGCGACGGCGCCTCGAACCTCGAGCCGGCGCGCGCCGCCGAGGAAGTTGCTGCTGATCCAGCGTCCCTCGGCGTTGATGCAGTCGAGGTTGTTGAACCCGCCTCCGATCCGAATGCGTCGGATGTTCCCTTCGTTGACCTGGATGCGGATCGGAACGATCGTGTCCGAGGCCTCGCCCATGACCGGCTGGATCGACACGTTCTGGAAGAAGCCCAGACCGTAAACGTTCCGCTGGCTCGTCAACAGCGCACTCTGCCGATACACGTCCCCTTCCGAGAACGTCAGCATCCTCCGGATCAGGTCTTCGGAGATCCGGTTGTTCCCGACGATCTCGATCTCGCCGAAGCGGGCGTTGGTGCCCGGAATCACGAGGTACCGCACCTCGGCCTCACGCGACTGCGTCGGGATGAAGATCTGGTCGACCAGGACCTCGGCCCGGGGATAACCGCGGTTGCGAAGCGCGCTGATCAGAGAATCGCGCGCGGCCTCGACCATGATCAGGTTGAGCGGATCTCCTATCCGGAGCGGCAGTTGGCTCGCGATGTCGTCCGGGAGGAACCCGGCGGCGCCATCGACCTCGAGCGCCGCTACGCGGATCGGCTCGCGCTCATCGATATGAAACACCACCTCGATCCCGGACCCAGAGGGGATCGTGTCGACTGAGATTCGGACATCGCGGTAGCCGCGTTGCGCGTAATACGTCCTCAGCCGCAGGACATCGGCGTCCAGGACTGCCGGATTCTCCAGGTATCGACGGTCTCGTCCGATGCCGAGGTAACAGACGATCGGCACTGCGCACCGGCTCTTCCGCGTCTCGATCGCGGCACGGAGCTGTTCGGCGCGAAACGTCTGTGCGCCCTCGAAGCGGAGGTCGACGACCTCGCGGGCCTGCGGCCCGGCCTCCTGGGCGGGGAGCCGCGCGGGAAGCGCGACGCACGCGATCAGCCCCGCGAGCGCCCGTACCCCGATCCCCCGCCAGTGACGCACTTTACGGAGGTGCCCTTTCCCACCGCGGGCGCGACCTCGGCGATCCATCGCTTCAATCCCCGTGGGCGTACCGGCCGCCGCGGCGATCGACATCGCCGCCCACGGCGTCGGTGAAGTACCGGCGCCCCGGGCGTGGGAAGACGTGGCGACTGAACGGAGCGAAGCCGCCCGCATCCTCGAAGTACATGTAGTGAGTCACCCGAATGACGTCTTCGCCGATGCGGATCAGGTTGAACGAGTTCTTCTCCCTCTCCCGTGCCCGTCCGCGGCGAGACGTGGTCGTCCCGCACTGGACGATGATGATCCCGTGCTCGCGCTCGCGTCCGGGGTACACGTCCAGCGAGTTGCCAATGTAGGCGCGGTGCAGGTGACCGCCGAGGATCAGGTCCACGTCGAGCGCCGTGAATCTGTCGATCGCGCGCTTCGCCTTCGGCATCACCTGTCCCCCCTCGTAGTCCGGCGCGGGCGCGAAATGGTGATGCGCGACGACGATCCGCGCCGCGCCCGGCGGCGCATCGCGCAGCGCCGCCTCGCAGAAGTCGAGCTGCGCGGAATCGATCCGGCCGTTCGTGATCGACCGGTACGGACTGGTGGAGTTCAGCCCGACGATGACTGCATCGTCGCGCCGGAGCACGGTGTCGAGATCTTCGGAGATGTACTTTCGGTACAGGTCGAGGGGCGAAAAGATCCGCTCGAAGACGCGGTACAGCGGAACGTCGTGGTTCCCGGGCACCACCACGCGAGGCACGGGCGGGAGGCGGTCGAGGAACCGCCGCGCCTCGGCGAACTGATGCTCCTTGGCGCGCTGGGTGAAATCCCCGCTCGCGACGATGACGTCGGGCTCGAGCGCCTCCGCGGCCTCCAGCATGGCCTCGCCCACGTGAGGCAAGTAGTGCGGCCCGAAGTGCAGATCGGATATGTGAAGAATCGTCAACACCGGAGTCTCCACCACTCGATCCGTCTCACCGGACGCGCTCGAGCCCGGGGAACGGCAGGTCGGCGCGCGCCGTGACGTCGAGGCCGGCGCTTTCGCCGCGTCGCCAGTGGAACAGCGCGGCCCGGGCGATCATGGCGCCGTTATCTGTGGCCAGCCGGGGCGAGGGGTAAAAGAGCTCGCCCTCGGGACCGAGTGCCTGCGCGAGTCCGTTCCGGAGCGCCCGGCTCGCGGCGACGCCTCCGCCGATCAGGACCCGTCGGCACTCCTTCGCTTCCACGGCGCGCATCGTCTTGGTTACGAGCACATCGACCACAGCCGCCTGGAACGATGCCGCCAGGTCGGCGACCTCGCCCTCCAGGCGTCCCTCGGCCTCCAGGGCGCGCACCCGGGTGAGGACCGCCGTCTTGAGGCCGCTGAAAGAGACGTCGTAATAGTCCTCGTCCGTCTCCTGCTGGTTCGCCGCGAGCATCGGGCGTGGGAAGTCGTACGCCGTCGGATCGCCCTCCTCGGCGACACGCTGTATGACCGGCCCACCCGGATAGCCCAG
>VSDC01000195.1:0-5146 GCA_047459275.1 Gemmatimonadota bacterium | reverse complement strand
GCGTGTGATCGATCTCATCGGCCGAGGTCCGTTCCGCCCGGGCGGGGTGAGGGAGGAATCCGGCCAGGGGCGCGGATCGGGGGTACCCGGGTCTCACACGTTATGTTAAAATGAAGGGTTCGTCGACGAAAGTCTCCAGTAGCCAGGAGCGACCTCTGAGCCAGACGACGATGCAGCCGGTAGCAGCCGGCGCGCAGGCGGAACGGCTGCCGCGCCGGCTGGGAGTGTGGAGCGCCGCGGCGGTACTGGTCGGCTCGACGATCGGGAGCGGGATCTTCCGTGTGCCGAGCACGGTGGCGGCGGACGTGGGCGCGGTCGGCGCGCTGGCGCTGCTGTGGGTGGCGGGCGCGCTGGTCGCGCTTTTTGGCGCCCTGACGTTGGCGGAGCTGGCGGCGATGTACCCGCGCACGGGCGGGATCTACGTGTTCCTGCGCGAAGCGTACGGCCCGGTTCCGGCGTTCCTGTTCGGCTGGACGGAGCTGCTGGTGATCCGGCCGTCGGCGCTGGGCGCGATCTCGATGATCTTCGCGGATTACGTCGGTTGGTTCGTGGATCTGACGGAGGGTCAGACTCGCCTGGTCGCGGCGGGTGCGATCGCGGTCCTGGCGCTGGCGAACTACCGGTCGGTCGGGTGGGGTGCCGCGGTCCAGAACGCGTCGACGGTGGCGAAGGTGGCGGCGCTGGTCGGGCTTGCGGTCGCGGCGCTGGCGCTGGGCGACCGGTCGGGCGGCGCTCTCGCGGCGGCGCCCTCGTTCCAGCCGACGACGTGGGGCGGCTTCGGCGTCGCGCTGATCGCCGTGCTGTGGGCGTACGACGGGTGGGCAGACCTTACGTTCATGTCGGGCGAGGTGAAGGACCCGGCGCGGACGCTCCCGCGCGCGCTCCTGGGCGGCACGGTGGCGGTGGTGGCGGTCTACCTGCTGGTGAACGCGGCGTACCTGTACGTGCTGCCGATCGAAGAAATGGCAGAGTCGACCCTGGTCGCGGCGGACGCGGCGACGAGGGTCGTGGGCGCGGCGGGCGCGTCGCTGGTGGCGGCGCTGGTCATGCTCTCGACGTTCGGTGCGGCGAACGGCTCGCTGATGACGGGCCCGCGGATCTTCTTCGCGATGGCGGACGACGACCTGTTCTTCAGGCCGGTCGCGCGGGTGCATCCGCGGTTCCAGACGCCGCACGTGGCGATCGCGCTGGCCGCGGTGCTCGGGATCGGGTACGTCTCGATGCGGACGTTCGAGCAGCTCGCGGATGCGTTCATTCTGGGGATCTGGCCGTTCTATGCGCTGGCCGTCGGGGCGGTGTTCCTCATGCGGAGGCGGCGGCCGGACGCGGAGCGGCCGTATCGGACCGTGGGTTATCCGGTCGTGCCCCTCCTGTTCCTGCTGGCTTCGGTGGCGATGTTGGTGAACTCGGCGGTCGAGCAGCCTTTGGACACGGCGTTCAGCTTCGGGGTCATCCTGGCGGGGATCCCGGCGTTCTACATCTGGCGGGCGCTCAGGCGGCGGGAGGCGGTGGCTTGAGGCAGGTCTTGGAGTGGGTGGCGGCATCGCCGGTCCACCGATTCCTGGTGCACGTGGGGAAGGCGACGCTGCTCGCGGTGGCGGTGCTCAGGACGCTGCCGCGGCCGCGGAGCTACATGGCGAGCACGATCCAGCAGGCGTACACGATGGGGATCCGCTCGCTCCCCCTCGTGCTGTTCATTTCGGTGCTCGGCGGCGCGGTCACATCGCAGCAGACCGGCGCGCAGTTCGCGGGCGCGCTGCCGATCTGGGTGGTCGGGAGCGTGGCCGAGAAGACGATGGTCACCGAGCTGGCGCCGATCCTCACGGCGCTGGTGCTGATCGGGCGGATCGGGGCGAGCATCGCGGCCGAGCTGGGGACGATGCGGGTGACGGAGCAGATCGACGCGCTCTACGCCATGGGGCGCGACCCGGTCCCGTTCCTGGTCGTGCCCCGGGTGCTGGGCGGGGTGCTGGTCTTCCCGGCTCTGGTCGTGCTGGCGAACGTGGCGGGGATGACGGCGGCGTGGTTCGTCGGGATTCTCACCGTCGACGGGCTCACGACGGCGGACTTCGTCTACGGGGCGCGGTTCTACTTCGAGCCGTTCGACGTGTGGTACTCGGTGATCAAAGGGACGCTCTTCGGTATCGCGATCACGTTCCTGGCGTGCTACATCGGGCTGGAGGGGAAGGGCGGCGCCGAGGGCGTCGGCCGCACGACGACGCTGGCGACGGTGGTCTCGACGGTGGCGATCATGATCATCGACGTCGCCGTGGTTCCGCTGCTCAAGCTGTTCTGACCCTGGAGGCCCGGGCGAAGGGACCGCGATGATCGAGTTCAGGGGTTTGCACAAGTCGTTCGGCAACCTGGTCGTGCTGAACGGCGTGGACCTGACGGTCCGCGAAGGCGAGACGCTGGTTCTGTTGGGGCCGTCGGGGACGGGAAAGAGCGTTCTGATCAAGCACGCGATCGGGCTGCTCGAGCCGGACGCGGGCGACGTGATCGTGGACGGGATCTCGGTACCGTCGGCGACGCCGGAGGAGCTGGCGCGGGTGCGTCGCAACGTGGGATACGTGTTCCAGAACGCGGCGCTCTTCGACTCGCTGACGGTGCTGGAGAACCTGTGGCTCGCGCTGGATGACGACCGCAACCTGAGGACTCCCGAGTCGTGCCGGGAAGAGGCGGCCGAGCTGCTGCGGAAGGTGAACCTCGACCCGTCGGTGCTGGACAAGTACCCGGCGGAGCTGTCGGGAGGGATGCGGAAGCGTGTCGGCGTGGCGCGGGCGATCGCGAGCAAGCCGAAGTACCTGCTCTACGACGAGCCGACGACGGGCCTGGACCCGGTCAACGCGGAGAACATCGACAAGCTGATCATGGAGCTGCGCCGCGAGATCGGTGTGACGAGCATCGTGGTGACACACGATCTGGAGTCGGCGTTCCTGGTCGGCGACCGGATCGCATTGTTGTTCGAGGGCCGGATCCACGCGTGCGGCACGCCGGACGAGATCCTGGCGAGCACGGATCCGGTGGTACGCAAATTCGTACGACGTGGCCGCGCGGACGCGGCGGTTGCGTGAGGAGACCATAGATGGACAAGCGGACGCGGAACCTGGCCGCGATCGGGCTGCTGATGCTTGTGGCCGGAGGCCTCTTCGTGTGGGGGCTCTACTTCCTGATGGGGAACCCGATCTGGCGCGGCACGACGGACGTGGTGCTGATGCTGGAGGACGCGGCGGGGTTGAAGCGGAACGACCGGGTTCAGGTCAACGGCGTTCAGGTCGGCGCGGTCCGGGAAGTTCGGCTCGAGTCGCCGAGTCGGGTCCGGGTCGACCTGCGGCTGGACGAAGGGATCCAGCTCCCGGCGGACACGCGTGCGCGGTTGAAGGCGGACGTGTTCGGCACGACCACGGTCGAGCTGGTGCCGGGCTCGGACGCGAGGATCCTGGCCGAGGGCGACACGATCCGGGGGCTGGCGGTGCGTGCGTTGCCGGACCTGGTCGCCACTCTGGGGGGCCAGGCGGAGTCGATCCTGACGAGCGCCGACCGGCTCCTCGCGCCGGAGGTCGTGGCGGACCTGCGGGCGGTCGCGGCGGCGATGCCGGCGGGCGCCCAGGAGATGCTGACGCTGCTCCGGGAGATGCGGGCGGCGGCGGAGTCGCTTCGGCGCACGGCGAAGCAGGTCGAAGATGCGGAGACTGGCGCGGCACTTGCAGCATCTCTCGAAGAATTGCAGCGGAGTGCGAGGGCGTTCACCTCGGCGGCGAGCGCCATGGAGCAGTCGTTCACGTCGCTGGCGTCCATCATGGCGAAGATCGACAGCGGGGATGGCACGCTGGCGCGGCTCGTGAACGATCCCGGGCTGTACGCGGAGCTGGAGGGCGCGCTCCGGGAGGTTCGGCTCCTGGCGACGGACGTGAGAGAGAATCCGAGGCGGTACGTGACGATTGACATCTTCTGAGGAGGAACTCGTCGGGGGCACGCAGTTTGCGCCCGACGGATAGAGGCGAGGCGGCCCGCCCGGCGGCGGCCGTCGCGAGGGGGGACCCGCCCTGGCGCGGGTCCCCTCTTGCGTTCGGTGGACCGGAGCTGTGAGGCCGCAATGCTGCGATTCGAACTGCTGGACTTCCATTCGGCACCGGACGAGACGGCGACGATCCGTCGTATCTCCGCACTGGGGATCCACTGGCGGGTCCGGGTCGAGACGTTCAAGGGGGTGGACGGCTGGGCCGGGCGGCTGGTCTTCGAGCCGCAGTCGCCGGTGATGCGGTACCCCCCGCGCCGGGGCCCGATCTCGCTTCAGGGCGCGACGCAGGCGGAGATCGTCGCAGCGGCGCACGAGATCGACGAGCGTCGCTTGCTGGCCCTGTTCCATTCCCTGGGCTGAGTCCCGGCCGCTCGCGGGTTTGATTCTTGCGCTTTTCGGGGTTGCGGGCGCGCATGGAGAACGGCGCCGCCCGCGAGGTAGTTGCGACCCCGGAGGGCCGGTGCTTCTCACGATCCTCGCCCTGATCACCCTGGCCGTGATGGCCGCGCTGGCGTGGTTCCTCGTGCGCGTGCCGGAAGCGCCCTTCTGTCCGCGTTGCGGCGCCGCGACTGGATGTGGGCCGGCCGCCGCCGCGGGTACGGGGCCGAGCCGGTGGCTCGATCGCCTGGCGCCGCCTCGCGTGTGTACGGACTGCGGCTGGACCGGCCGCCAACGGGGAGGCGGGGAGCCGGGCGTGGTGGGCCGTGCGGGGTCGGGGAGCCGGCGATGAGCTACGGCCTTCAGCTCGTATTGCTCGTCTTCGCCGTGGTCGGTTTCGGCGGCACCGGTGCCGCGCTGGCCGTGGCCCGCCATCGGCGCCTCACGGACGGAGAGCGGGACCTGGGCATGCTCGCCGTGGCCGCGATGCTGTGCGTCTTCGGGACGCTCTGCACGATCGTCGCCGTGGGCCTCGCGGGCGTCCTGGCGTTCGGCGGCGTGATCCTGTGGGCAGCGTACGTGTTCATGGCGCAGCACATGGGGATCTTCAGGGTGGAGTTGCACCACCGGCCGCCGTTCGAGGAAGAAGAGCGGGCGGAGAGGGGTGGTAGGGCTTAGGGCCTAGGGCTTAGGGGTTTAGCAACTGTATTCCGGCAGAGCAGGATTCCAGGGTGTCTGGGTGCGGGC
>VSDC01000194.1:0-5156 GCA_047459275.1 Gemmatimonadota bacterium | reverse complement strand
TGCGGATCCGCCTTTATTGCGACGTGTGGGGCTTGTCGGAGGAGGACGAGCCGAAACTCGAGCGGGCGGTCGCCCTGTCGCGGGAGAAATATTGCAGTGTGCTGCACACGCTCCGGCCGGATTGTGAGATCGGGATCGAGACACGGCGACGCTGATCGTCGGGCCATCCGGTCCGGGACCGTCCTTCCGGAGGAACACGCATGACCACCCCACGCGGTGCGCGGAATTACGCGGCCAACCCTGCAGATCTTCCGACCGGCACGCTGGTCCAGCTCTTCTTCGAGGCCATCGACCGGTACCAGAGAGACGATGCGATGCGCTACCCGGTCGACGGTGGGTGGCGGAGCATCGGCCACGACGAGGTGGAGACGCGCGTGCGGCGCATCGGGCTGGCGCTGCAGGCGTTGGGGCTGGGCAGGGGCGATCGTGCGGCGATCCTCTCGGAGAACAGGCCGGAGTGGGCGCTCGCCGACTACGCCTGCCTGTGCACCGGGGTGCAGGACGTGCCGATCTACGCTACGCTCCCGCCCGGCCAGGTCGCGTACATCCTGAAGGACTCGGGCGCGCGGTTGATCTTCGTCTCGACGGCGGACCAGCTCGCCAAGATCCTGGAGGTCTGGTCGGATCTGCCGGCGCTCGAGCACGCGGTCACGTTCGATCCGGTCGAGACGGACGATCCCCGCGTACGGACGCTGGACGCCCTGATCGAGCTGGGCCGCGCCGAGGAGGAGGCGGGGCGCGGGCGGGACTTCCGGGCGCGCGCCCTCGAGGCCCGGCCGGACGACGTAGCCACGATCCTCTACACTTCCGGCACGACCGGTCAGCCGAAGGGCGTGCAGCTCACGCACAAGAACGTCTTCTCGAACATCGTGGCGTGCGAGCAGATCCTCGAGGTCACGTCCGAGGATGTGACGCTCAGCTTCCTCCCCCTGTCGCACATTCTGCAGCGGATGGTCGACTTCCTCTTCTTCCACAAGGGGGTGTCGATCTCCTACGTGCCGGCCATCGACCGGGTCGCCCAGAGCATGGCGGAGGTCCGGCCCACGGTGGTCGTCTCGACGCCGCGGGTCTACGAGAAGGTCTACGCGAAGATCATGTCCGCGACCGGGCTCAAGCTGCGGCTGATCCTGTGGGCCCGCAGCGTCGGACGCCGCTGGGCTGACGCGCGGCTGGCCGGACGGCGGCCGGGGCTGTGGCTGTCGCTCAAGCACAAGCTCGCGGACATGCTGGTGTATCGAAAGATCCGCGACGCGGTGGGCGGGCGCATCAGGTACTTCATCTCGGGCGCCGCGCCACTGAACCCGGAGATCGCGCGTTTCTTCTACGCCGCCGGGTTGGTCATCCTGGAAGGCTACGGCCTCACGGAGACTTCGCCCGTGACGAACGTGAACCTGCCGGACTCGATCCGGCTGGGCACGGTCGGCAAGCCGGTCCCCGGAACGGAGATCATGATCGCGCCGGACGGCGAGATCCTGGTGCGGGGGCCGCAGGTGATGAAGGGGTACTACAACCAGCCGGAGGCGACCCGCGAGGCGATCGACGAGGACGGCTGGTTCCACACGGGCGACATCGGCGAGCTGGACGAGGACGGCTACCTGCGCATCACGGACCGGAAGAAGGATCTGATCGTGACGGCGGGCGGCAAGAACGTGGCGCCGCAGCCGATCGAGAACGCGATCAAGAACAGCCGGTTCATCCTCGAGGCGGTCATGCTGGGTGACCGGCGTCCTTATCCGATCGTCCTGGTCGTGCCGAATTTCGAGCAGGTGGCCCGGTGGGCGAAGCAGGAGGGGATCACGGCGGAGAGCCGGGCGGAGCTGGTCCGCAACGAGCGGGTCCGGCAGAAGATCGAAGAGGAGGTCCAGCGGCGGCTGACCGGCTTCGCGCGCTTCGAGCTCCCGAAGAAGGTCGGGATCCTCGACCGTGAGTTCACCATCGAGGCCGGCGAGCTGACGCCGACGCTGAAGGTCCGGCGTCGCATCGTCGAGGAGCGCTACCGGAGCGTCGTCGAGGAGCTGTACGGCGCGCCCGAGGTCGTGGCGGCGGAGTAATCGCATTCGGATGGAACGGGATTCGACCACGCGCGTCGTGCTCATGACGGCGCCCGACCGGGAGGTCGCCGAGCGGATCGTACGGACGCTGGTCGAGGAACGGCTCGTCGCGTGCGGCAACATCGTGCCCGGGGTGACCTCGATCTACCGCTGGCAGGGCGCGATCGAGTGCGACGCCGAGGTCGTGGTGATCCTCAAGACGTCCGCGGACCGGGTGTCATCGCTCCTGGACCGGGCATCCGAGCTTCACCCGTACGAGGTCCCGGAGCTCCTGGTCCTGGCCGTCGAGGGCGGGCACCTCCCCTACCTGGAGTGGGTACGGGAGAGCACGAGTTCGAAGTAGGTTCGAAGGTTTTCATAGATGTCGACGGAGAAGTCTGGCGCGAAGTCGCGCAAGGGCGCCCGGCAGCGGGCGGAGGAGAACGCTTTGCCCGAAGCCGGGGCGGAGGGGGCGGTTCCGGAGGAGGCACAGCAGAGCCCGGGGGTGGAGAAGGTGGCCACTCCGTTCGAATGGGCGGTCCGGCTCGAGGCCGCAGGCGACACGGTTGGCGCGATGCGCGCGTTTCGCGAGGTGCTTGCGGCCGAGCCGGGCCATTTGCGTGCCCGTCTCAGGCTGGCGGCGCTCCTGGAGCAGACCGGAGAGCTGGAGCAGGCCCTCGAGCAGTACGAGGCGGCGCGCGTCACGGCGCCGGAGGACGTGGATGTCCTGCTGGGAATGGGCAGCGTACTGCTCGCCTTGCGGCGCTTCGATGCCGCCGAGAAGGAGCTGCGTCGTGCCCAGCGCCTGGACCCGAACCGGGCGGAGGCCTGTCTCCTTCTGGGCATGGTCCTCTACAGGCGCGGGCTGTACGCCCAGGCGGAGTCCGAGTTGAGCCGCGCGATCGCCCTTGACGGGCAGAACGCGGCGGCCCACTACTACCGGGGCGAAGCGTTGAACCATCTGGGCCGGATCGACGAGGCGCTGTCGATGCTGATGCGTGCTGTCGAGCTGGATCCGTCGAACGCGCGGGCGTATTACACGATGGGAATCCTGTACGACCGCAAGAACCTGCGCGAAGAAGCGGCGGCGATGTACAGGGTGGCGCGCCAACTCGGCGGACGATGATTGAGGTTCGCATCGGCGAGCTTGCCGACGCCCGCGAGTCGGCGCTCCTACGGCCGATCGATGCGAATTGGGGCGCGGTCACTCCGGCGACGCGGCGTCTGGAGCTGGCCGCCGGCCCGGCGCTGGCCGATCAGTGCAGGCGGCTGGGCGAGCTGCCCGTCGGATCGGCGGTCATCACGGGGGCGGGCGAGCTCGCGGCGGAGTTCATGGTCCACGTGGTCGTGCGCTCGATCGACGAGCCGGTCTCGCCGGCCGGCGTGAGGCGCGGGCTCGTCAACGGGCTGCGCCGGCTCGCGGAGTGGGGGATCGAGAGCGTCGCGATGCCGCCCTTGGGCACGGGCGCGGGTAACCTCGACGCCGAAGAGTCGGCCCGGGTGATGATTCCCGTCATCCGTGAGCATCAACTCGCGAGCGCGCGCCCGCTCCGCGTCGTCATCGTCGTCGAGAGCGATTACGAACTCGAAGTATTCCGGCGCATCATCGCCGATTCCTCTCCCCGGGCGGGCTGAGCCGGGCATCTGCGGATGCCTCGTGCCGGCCCCATCACGCTGACCATCCAACCGTCAACAGATGCGGATCTCACGGCGACGCATACTTGCGTTGGCGATCCTAGGCACGTGGCTCGCTGTCGTGGGCGTGCACGTGCGGCGGGAGTACTTCCGTCCCTTCGAGCTAGTGCTCGCCGAGGGCGCGGCCGGTCTCGCGCCGGGATCGACCTTCTACCTCGCCCGAATGGGCGATCACGCGATCGGGGTGGCGACCGCGCGTCTGGACACGCTGGAGGACGGGTTCCTGGTCGAGGACTTCCTCACCCTCGATGTGCCGGCGCTGGGAACGGTGCACCGGGCGGTGGCCAGGACGACGGTCAAGCTCTCCAAGTCGCTCGGGCTCGTGGATTTCGACTTCAATCTCGATTCCGAGGTCGGCCGCTTCGCAGTCAGAGGCGTGGCCCGGGGAGACACGCTCCTGGAGCTGGAGATCGGCGCGGGCGGCGAGCGCCAGCGGACGTCCATCGCGACGGAGGGCGCGATCGTGCTGCCGAGCATGCTCCCGATCCGCCTGGCCGCCGCAGGCCGGTTGGCCGTCGGCGAACGGATGAGGGCTCGACTCTTCGATCCGTCGACGCTCGCGCCCCGCGACGTGGAGCTGAGGATCACGGCGCACGACACGATGCTCGTGGCCGACACGGCGGTGTGGAACGCAGACACCGGCGAGTGGGTCGGGGTCCCGGACACGATCCCGGCGTGGCGCATCGAGGAGACGTTCGCCGGCATCTCGGTGGCGAGCTGGGTGGATGAAGACGGTCGCCTGATCCGGGCCGAGAGCCCGCTCGGCTTCACGCTCGAGCGCACGGCGTACGAGATCGCGCAGCAGGAGTGGCGCCGTAGCCTGGGAGACGGGAGCCTGGCGCTGGGTTACGGGACCGTGATCGAGGGGACCGCGATCGCGGCCAACGCGCCTCTCGGTGCGACGGGGTCTATCGACCGCCTGGCCGTGCGGCTCGTCGGTGTGGAGCTGGATGGGTTCGATCTCTCGGGAGGGCGGCAGGAGCTGCGGGGCGACACCCTGTTCATAACGCGCGAGGTCCTGGCCGGCGGCGCCGGGTACGAGCTCCCGTACCGGGGCGGCGGGTCGGTCGCCGAGGAGCTGGCCTCTACGCCGCTCATCCAGGCGGACGACCCGCGCATCGCTCGCACGGCGAGGCAGATCGTGGGCGACGAGCGCGACGCCGCGACCGTCGCCCGGCTCCTGAACGACTGGGTCTACGCCAACGTCAGGAAGGATGTCACGCTCAGCGTACCCAGCGCGCTCCAGGTGCTGGAGGCCATGACCGGCGACTGCAACGAGCACACGGTGCTCTACGTCGCGCTCGCGCGCTCGCTCGGCTTGCCGACCCGGACGGCCGTCGGCCTCGTGCACATCGACGGGCGCTTCTACTACCACGCCTGGCCCGAGGTCTGGCTCGACGATCGCTGGGTGGCGGTCGACCCGACGCTCGG
>VSDC01000193.1:0-5179 GCA_047459275.1 Gemmatimonadota bacterium | reverse complement strand
GGTTCGATCCCCGGCTCCTGGCGGCGGACATCGCCTTCGAGCGGGCTCACGACCGTTACCGCGTCGATATCCTGCTGAAGGTGGCCAAGACGCCGGACGTCTTCGCCCGAGGCGAAGCCGAAGACCTGGGCGCCGCCCTCGACCGGGCTCTCCAGAAGCTCCGTCGCCAGCTCGTGCGCGGGCGGGAGAAGGCGCGCGACCACCGGGCCACGCCTCTCTATGCGCTGACCGGCAGCGGCTGAGAGCGCAGACGACAAGCGCCCGCGCGACGCCGATCACGTTGTGCGGGCGCTTGCCCGGCAGCCACCGCCGCTCGTCACCGAGCGCTCAGTGCCGGAACAGCCGCCGGCCCGTGAAGACCATGGCCATGCCGTGCTCGTCGGCGGCGGCGATGACCTCCTCGTCCCGGACCGAGCCGCCGGGTTGGATCACCGCCGTAACTCCCGCCTCGGCGGCGGCGTCGATCCCGTCGCGGAAGGGGAAGAACGCGTCCGAGGCGAGGACCGAATCGTGGAGCTCGAAGCCCTGGTCCCGGGCCTTCATGACCGCGATGCGCGACGAATCGACCCGACTCATCTGGCCGGCGCCGATCCCGATGGCCCGCTCGTTCTCGGCCAGCAGGATTGCGTTCGACTTGACCGCCGCGACGGCGCGCCAGGCGAAGCGCAGGTCCCTCCACTCCCGGTCCGTCGGCTGCCGCCTCGTCACGACCCGCCACTCGTTCTCCGGGAAGGTCATGCGCATCCGCTGCTGCACGACGAACCCGCCGCGCACCCTCTTGTAGTCCAGCTCGTTTTCGCCCGCCGGCTCGATCGGGAGCGCGATCAGGCGCAGGTTCTTCTTCGCCCGCAGCACCTCGAGCGCGTGATCGTCGAACCCAGGGGCGACGACCACCTCGAGGAACGTGCTCGCCATCGCCTCCGCCGCGGCGCCCGTGACCGGTACGTTGAACGCGACGATTCCGCCGAACGCCGAGACCGGGTCCGTCTCGAGGGCGCGACGGTACGCGTCCTCGGCGTCGTCGCCCAGCGCGATTCCGCACGGCGTGGTGTGCTTCACGATCACGCACGCCGCCCGATCGCCGTCCGCCCACGCCGAGACCGCGAGGACGGCGCCCTCGATGTCGAGCAGGTTGTTGAAGGAAAGCTCCTTGCCATGGAGCTGGGAGAGGCGCGGCAGGGATCCGAGGGGCGCGCCCTCCTCGGCGTAGAACGCGGCCGTCTGGTCCGGGTTCTCGCCGTAGCGCAGGTCCTGCACCTTCGTGAGCCGAACCGTGATCGACGACGGGAACTCGCCCGCAGGCGATGTCGCTTCCCTGCCCTTCGCGGCCTCGCGCTCCAGGTACTCGGCGATCGCCGCGTCGTACGACGCCGTGTGCGCGAAGACCTTCGCCGCGAGCCGGACCCGCGTCTCGTGCGGCACGCCGCCGCTCCGGAGCGCCTCGAGCACCAGCGGATAGTCGTCCGGGTCCACGACCGGGACGACCCAGGCGTGGTTCTTGGCTGCGGCGCGCAGCATCGTCGGCCCGCCGATGTCGACCTGCTCCATCGCCTCGGCGAGGTCGGCACCGCGAGCGACCGTCTCCCGGAACGGGTAGAGGTTCACGGCGACGAGGTCGATGCCGGCGTAGCCGAGCCTTTCCATCGCCTCGAGGTCGCCCGGGACGTCCCGCCGGGCGAGGAGCCCGGCGTGGATCGCCGGGTGCAGCGTCTTGACCCGGCCGTCCATGATCTCCGGGTGGCCGGTCACGTCGCTCACGCTCAAGACCTCGATCCCGGCCTCCGTCAACATGCGCGCGGTACCGCCCGTCGAGATGATCTCCCACCCGAGCTCTTTGAGCCCCCGCGCGAAATCGATCAGCCCCCTCTTGTCCGAAACGCTAAGAATCGCCCTCGGCATCGCCCCACGCCTCGCCTCGCGTTCGTGATCGGTCCGTTCGTCCGTGATCGGTCGGCCTGCATCACTGCAGACCCAGCGCCCTCCAATCGGTCCGCCGTCATTGCAGCCCCAGCGCTCGCCGCACCTCCTCCGCGGCAGGCGATCCCTCGTTCGCCAATCTGAAGGTCGCCGAGTCCGGGACGCGGAACGCCCCGACGTCGCCTCCGGAGAGGAGATTCCGGGCGAGCGCCTCCACGACGACCGGGTAGATCGCATGTTCGACGCGCAGCACGCGCGCCGCAAGAGCCTCTGGGGTGTCCTCGGGCAGCACCGGGACCGGCCACTGGAGGAGGATACGGCCGCGGTCGTACTCCTCGTCGACCAGGTGGACCGTCGCGCCGCTGACGCGGCAGCCGGCCTCGAGGACCGCCCGGTGGACCCGGATCCCGTACATCCCCTTCCCGCCGAACGCGGGGAGGAGGGACGGGTGGATGTTCACGATCCGGTCCCGGAATGCCTGAACCACCTCGGCGGGGATGAGCTGGAGGTACCCGGCGAGGGCGACAAGGCGGACGCCGGCGGCGGCGAGTGCGTCCAGCGTCTCGCGCGCGACCCCATCGCTCGGCCGGCCGCGCACCGGGATAACGCGCGTGGGAACGCCCGCGCGCGCCGCCCGCTCGAGCGCGCCCGCGTCAGCCCGGTCGCTCACCACGAGCGCGACGCGGCCCACGTCGCCCGCGGGCCCGGAGAAGTGCTGCAGGATGGCCTGCAGGTTCGACCCGCCGCCGGAAGCGAAGACCGCGATCGGGACCGGGCGCTCCGCCGCGCCAGCCATGCTGTCGGCCATGATCGTCAAACGAGGAAACCACCCCGGTACTGCGGGGCGAGGAACGGGTTGGTGGCGCGCTCGTGCCCGACCGTGGTCTCGGGGCCGTGGCCGGGGTACAGAACGGTCTCGTCAGGGAGTGTCAGCACCTGCTCCCGGATCGAGCGCATGAGGAGCTGGAAGTCGCCGCCGGGAAGGTCGGTCCGGCCGATGGAGCCCTGGAAGACGACGTCGCCGACGAATGCGACGCCGGCCTCCTCGACGTACAGGATCACGTGCCCCGGCGCGTGTCCCGGCGCCTCGCGGACCTGGAAGCGGGCCCCGCCCAGCTCGAGCTGCTGCCCGTGAGCGAGCGTGTGCGACGGTGGCGGCGGCGTCTCCACCCACATCCCGAACATCGCCGCCTGCTGCGGCGCGTGGTCGTAGAACGGCCTCGCGTCCGGATGCAGGTAGACCGGCGCGTCCGTTTGTCGGACGATCTCTCCGACGCCCTCGATGTGGTCGAAATGCGCGTGCGTGAGGAGAACGGCCTCCAGCGTCAGCCCCTCCGCCTCGACGGCCTTCAACATCTCCGCCGCCCCCTCGCCCGGGTCGATCGCCACGGCCTTCCTCTGACCGCCGCCCCAGACGAGGTACGCGTTCTCCCCCATGACAGGACCCGAGAAAACCCGGACCACGAGCGGACCCGTTTCCAGGTCAGCCGCCATTCACGCCTCCAATTCGATCCCGGCCGCCCGACATCGCCGGCCACCCCGGGCGGCCCATCTCACCCTGCGGGTACACAAGCGACGACGGGCCCGCAGGCAGCCCCCGCGAGCCCGTCACTCGACCATTCGTGCTCCGGACGACGCTCAGACGGTGAACGAACTGCCGCAGCCGCAGCTGCCGGTGGCGTTCGGGTTGTTGAAGGTGAAGCCCGAACCCATCATCGTCGTGACGTAATCGATCTCGACGCCGTCGAGGTACTGCGCGCTGAACGGGTCGACGAAGACGCGCAGCCCGTCGAGCTCGATGATCTCGTCGTCCTCCTGGGCCTCGTCCTCGATGTTCAGCCCGTACTGGAAACCGGAACAGCCGCCCGGAAGAACGGCCACGCGAAGCCCGGCCGTCTCCGCCGCGCCCTGCTCCGCCATGAACTTCTGCACCTCGGCAATTGCAGTCGGCGTGACCGTGATGGTCATCGATTCCTCCTCGATCGTTATTCGGGATCCTCTCCCGTCGGTCCCGGCCTGAGGGTACACCCTCGAACGGCGCAGGTTTCAAGCCAAGGATAGACGGCGCCGCGGGGGGTGTCAACCCCGGATCGCCGCGTCAGGAGCGGCGTATCACGACCCTCGCGACCTCCGCCACGTCGTCGACGACGACCACGTCCGGTGGCGCCTGAGCCGCGTGCAGCTCGCCGTACCCGGTGCGAACCAGGAACCCCAGCCCGCCCAGGTCACGGGCCGGGAGCACGTCGCTCACCCTGTCGCCCACGTAGATCGAACGCGCCAGGTCGAGCCCGAGTTCCCGCGCGGCACGCCGGTACATCCCGAGGCCGGGTTTCCTGCACTCGCACGGGCCCGTGACCTCCGGGTGGTGCGGGCAGTAGTAGACGCCATCGAAACGGACGCCCGCTTCGGCGAAGCACTCCTCGACCCGCTTCTGGACGGCATGGAAATCCGCCTCGCCGTAGTAGCCGCGGGCGATCCCGGACTGGTTCGTTACGATGACGAGGCGGTACCCCGCGCCCGCGAGGGCCAGCAGAGCCTCCGCCGCGCCCGGGATCGGCTCGACCCCCGCCGGATCGGCGAGGTACTCCTTCTCGGCGATCAGCGTGCCGTCCCTGTCCAGGAAGGCCGCCGGCCGACCGGTCGCCTTACGTGGCGGCATTGACCACTCTTCTCAGGAGGGTCGCCTCCTCTTCCTCGAGGACCGTCCGGGGGTCGAGGACGACGCGATCGTCGACGATCCTGGCGACGACGGCGGGTTCGCCCCGTCGCAGGGCGGCCTCGACCTCATGCACCGAGCGGGGTGCCGGATCGATGGTCACGAGCATGGTCGGCAGTTCGACGCCGGGGTAGGCGCCGCCGCCGATCGCCGAAGCGCCGGGCACGGTGTCCGCCGCGACGCCGGCCGCCCGGAGATGGTCCGCCCACGCCCGCGCCCTTCCCTCGAGCTCCTCGACTCCGAGCGCGATCATGCGGAGCACCGGGATCTCTCGCAGAGCGACGTCCGGGTCGCGGTAGAGGGCGAGCGTCGCCTCCAGCGCCGCGAGCGTCAGCTTGTCCACGCGGAACGCTCGGCAGAGCGGATTCTTGCGCATCCGCGCGATCCACTCGGCGCGGCCCAGGATGATCCCGGCCTGGGGACCGCCGAGCAGCTTGTCGCCACTCATGGTCACGACGTCCGCGCCCGCCTGCAGCGCCTCGTGGGCGGTGGGCTCGTGCGGCAGCCCGAGCGGCCGGAGGTCGAGGAGGAGCCCGGAGCCGAGGT
>VSDC01000192.1:0-5189 GCA_047459275.1 Gemmatimonadota bacterium | reverse complement strand
GTGCCTGATCTTCGACGCGGGCACCGGGATCCGTGAGCTCGGCAAGCGCCTCGCCGCGACCGGCCGGGCCGTTCGCGCCGAGCTCTTCCTGTCCCACTTCCACTGGGACCACATCCAGGGGCTGCCTTTCTTCGCGCCGCTCTACGACGCCAACACCTGGATCCGTATCCACGGCGCCCGACAGGACGGGATCGACGTCCAGTCGCTCCTCAAGGGGCTCATGACGCCCATCTATTTCCCCGTCCCCTACGAAGCGCTGTCGGCCGCGATCGAGTTCTCCCACATCGACGGCGAACCCTGGGAACACGAGGGCGTGCGCGTGTCCTCGATCCGCGTCCGGCACCCTGGCCACACCTATGGCTTCCGCGTGAACTCCGGCGCCGCGTCCCTGGCCTACGTCCCCGACAACGAGCTCGTCGGCGGGAGATACCCCATCGACGACGGAGGATACGATCGGCTCGTCGAGTTCCTCGCCGGCGCCGACCTCCTCTTCCACGATGCCATGTTCACCGACGCCGAGTACCCGCGCCGCGTAGGTTGGGGACACAGCACGTTCCGTCAGGCCATCGAGCTCGCCGAGGCGGCCGGCGTCCGCCGCCTGGCCTTCTTCCACCATGCGCCCGAGCGCACCGACGACGAGCTCGGCCGCATCCTGAGCGAACTCCGGGACGACATTGCCCGTCGCGGATCCTCGCTCGAACTCGCCGTCGCACGAGAAGGCGAGGAGATCGTGATCGGAGGGGAATCGTGAGATCGCACGATGGCGCCGCAACCGGAGGGATCGCCTCCGCCGCCGGTCAGAAGATGGGTCGGCCCCGTGCGGTCGTCTTCCACCCCGACTGGTACTCCATCGACGCGATCCGCGGCGCGCTCGAGGCCGAAGCCGTCGAATGCAGGCGCTTCGGGAGCATAGCGCCTGACACGCTCGCCGCGGCGCCCGAGGCGCCGTGCGCCCTCCTGCTCCACACGAACGGGACGGCACCCGATACGCTCCGAAGCGTGCTGGACGCCGCACCCGACTGGGTCGCCGTCGTCGCCCTCGACGAGGAGGCCGAGCGCCTCGCCGCCGACGCAGGGCGCCCGCTCCTGATCCTCCCGGAGGGCGCCGGCGCGGAGCGCACCCTCCGGGTCCTGCGTGCCGCGCTCCAGCACGCCGCCGCCCGCCTGACCGCCGTCCGCGCCGAGCGAGAGCTCGGCCGCACGCGCAACGAGCTGCACGAGCTGACACGCATCGGCATGGCGCTCATGACCGAGCGGGATCCCGAGCGCCTCCTCAACGGCATCGTCGTGCAGGCGCAGCACCTGACCTCGAGCGACGCCGCGAGTCTCTACCTCATCGAGCATGGCGACGACGGGCCGCGCCTGCGATTCACCGTCGCCAGGAACGACACGCTCCCCGACCTGCCGATCGCCCGGTACACGCTCCCGGTCGACAACTCCAGCCTTGCCGGGTACGCCGCGGCCACCGGCGAGTCGCTGGCCCTCGAGGACGCGTACGCGATCCCCAAGGGCGCGCCCTACGCCTTCAATCGCACCTTCGACGAGCGCTACGGCTACCGCACCCGCTCCGTGCTCGTCGTGCCCATGCTCGACCACCGCGATGTCGTCGTCGGCGTGCTCCAGCTCCTGAACCGCAAACGCGACCCGGCGGCGCGGATCACCGACGAAGAGGCCGCCGACCGGTGGGTGCTCCCGTACACGGATCGCGAGGTGCGTCTCGTCCAGGCTCTCGCCGGCCAGGCCGCCGTCTCTCTCGAGAACTCCCGGCTGCACCGGGAGATCGAGAACATCTTCGAGAGCTTCGTCAAGGCCGCCGTCACCGCGATCGACCAGCGCGACCCGACCACCGCCGGGCACAGCATCCGCGTCGCGACCCTGACCTGCGACCTGGCCGGGATCGTCGGCCGGGTCTCCCGCGGCCGCTACGCCGGGCTCCAGTTCACCCGCGAGCAGATGCGCGAGCTCCGCTACGCCGCGCTGCTCCACGACTTCGGCAAGGTCGGCGTCCGGGAGGAGGTCCTCGTCAAGGCAAAGAAGCTGCCGCCCACCCTCCAGGAGCGCGTCGAGGCCAGGTTCGACTTCATCCGCCGGACCATCGAAGCCGACTACTACCGCGCCCGCGCCGAGCTCTTCGAGCGCCACGGACCGAACGCGGCCGGGCCGGCCCTGCGCGCCCTCGAGGAGGAGCTCCGCCGTCGGCTCGAGGAGCTCGAGCGCTTCCGTGAGGCCGTGCGCCGCGCCAACGAGCCGACGGTCCTCCCGGAGAAGAACGCCGCGATCCTCGACGACATCGCGCGCCGCACCTACATCGGCCTCGACGGCCGGCCCGTGCCCTACCTCGAGGACGAGGAGCTGCGCTACCTCTCCATCCCCAAAGGGAGCCTCGACGAGCGCGAGCGCCGCGAGATCGAGTCCCACGTCCAGCGGACGTACAACTTCCTCATCCAGATCCCCTGGACGGAGGACCTGCGCAACGTCGCCGAGATCGCCTACGGCCACCACGAGAAGCTCGACGGCCGCGGCTACCCCCGCGGGATCAAGGGGGATCAGATCCCGCCCCAGACCCGCATCATGACCATCGCCGACATCTTCGACGCGCTCACCGCCGCCGACCGCCCCTACAAGCGCGCCGTCCCCGTCGAGCGCGCCCTCGACATCCTCGTCGCCGAGGCGAAGGAGGGGATGCTCGACCAGGAGCTCGTCGACGTCCTGATCGAGAGCAAGGTCTACGAGAAGCTGTTCGAGAAGGATTGGGAGGAGTTGTAGCGGGGATCCGGATTCAGAGCACAGGTTGCCCATGGTGCACCACACCCACGACATGCGGCGAAGTTCAAGAGAACGCCAACATTGGCGGGTGCTACAACATCGGTAACGGCTGCCAGACCATCCCGGGAAAGTGCACAATCAACGAGACGTTCGCGGCAGCTGACATCGCTGAAATCCTGCATCTAGAGCGGGTCGAAGGCCTTGGGTGGCAAACGATAGACGTATTGGGAATGCCCGTGCTCGCGTTCCAGGTGGAGGAGGACCTCTACATTCAGTGGAAATGTGACGGAAGCGTGGCAGCGGCCTTCGCGTTTAACGGGTCCGAATTGATTACTGAACTCGATCCCGCGTTGCTCCAGCAGCGCTACAGCCTGCATCGACCTGCGCACGCGAGATCATGAACCGTTTGCGGACATCGGCCGCGATCCTGACGCTTACTGCCCTCCAGGCGTTTCCGGCCGAGGGTCGCGGCCAGGGGATCGTCCTGCGGGAGATCGCGGCAACGCGCGGCTCGCCGACGGCGCCGTTCGGAACGATCTGCGACATGCTCCAGATCGAGGATGGACGCATTATCGTCTCGGACGACGTGAGTGGCGTCCTCCACGCCTGGAGCCCGGAGGCAGGGCAGTTCTCGATCTTCGCCCGGACCGGCCGCGGTCCGGGCGAAGTCACTACACCGACACGCCTCGCGCCACGCCCCGACGGCGGCTTCGCAGTCTATGACATCGGGGCATCTGCGGTCTTCTACTTCGACCGCGACGGCAAACCCGACGGCTCCACGCGCATCCCGGGCATCGTGTCCAACCCGAAGGGCATGGCCATCGACTCGCAGGGCAGGGTCTGGCTATCGGGCGGCCGCATGACCGACCCGCGGCACGTGCACGTCTTCACGCCGGACGGGCAGCGTATCGCCGCGTACGGCGAGCCCTCGCCCCACCTCCGCACCGACTATCCGAAGATCCAGGCGGCCGGCGGCGCACTTCGACGCGACTCCGAAGGCGGCATCCTCTTCTCCTACGGCGCGCCGCTCCGGATCGTGCGCTTCTCGCCCGGCGCCACGGCGGACCCCGTCGCCATCGCCGAGGATCTGAAGATCCTCCCCGAGCTGCGGGAAGAAGAGATCTACGTCCCCAGGCCCGAGATCCATCCCGAAGCACGGGAATTCCAGTGGTGGCACGACCGCACCACGGGTGTGTTCGTCCTCCCCGACGGCCGCCTCCTGAACGTCATCACGCGCTTCTACAAGGGCGACTCGGTCTGGGACGTCTACACACCCGACGGGCGGCTCGAGCACCGAACCATCGTGGACAAGGCCTACTTCGCCTACCACCCCACCAACGACGGTCGGATCCTTGCCGCTTACCGTAACCCGGACACCGATGAGTCCGTCGCGGTGATCCTGGAGGTGCGAGTCGGGCCAGCGGCGGATCGATAACGCGGTCGCGCGGAGAGACCCGCGGCCGGGTCGGGCGGCGGAGGATCGCGGCTGGCGGCCGCGAGTTGCCTGCTCTCGCCCCCCCGCCCTCGCATCGCCCGCCCTCGCTACCCCGCCCGCCCCGACCCCCTTATCTTCCCAACCACACCCGGCGGTGACAGACCGGAGGAGGCAAGCCATGCGCATCACGATCGAATTCTGCACCTCTTGAGGCTATGAAGCCCGCGCCTCCAGTCTGGAGGCCATGATCAGGGAGACGTTCCCAGACGCCCAAGTCGAGCTGATCCGCTCCAGCGGCGGCGTCTTCGAGGTCTCCCGCGACGGTGAGCTCATCTACTCCAAGAAACAGACCGGACGCCACCCCACGTGGGAGGAGATCCGGGAGAAGCTGAAATAGACGCGCCGCCCGCGCGCGGCACCGAGGTTCGATGCGTCCAAGGATCCGTCGTATCGCGATCAACACCGGGGGCGGCGACGCCCCCGGCCTCAACGCGGTCATCCGCGCCGCCGTCCTCTCCGCCCTCAACCAGGGGTGGGAGGTCTACGGCATCCGCAAGGGCTACGATGGGCTGCTCGGCGACGAGGGCGTCGTGCGGCTCGACCGGAACTCGGTCCGCGGCATCACGCACCTCGGCGGCACGATCCTCGGCACGACGAACCGGGGCAACCCCTTCGAGTTCCCGATGCACCAGCCGGACGGCTCGGTCATCGTCGTCGACCGCTCCGACGAGGTCATCGATGCGTTCCAGCGCCTCGGGCTCGACGCCCTCATCGCCATCGGCGGCGACGGGTCGCTCCGCATCGCCAACGAGTTCGCCAAGAAGGGACTCCCCGTCGTCGGCGTCCCGAAGACCATCGACAACGACCTCGCGGCGACCCAGGTCACCTTCGGCTTCGAGACCGCCGTCCAGACGGCGAGCGACGCGATCGACAAGCTCCACTCCACCGCCGAGAGCCACGAGCGCGTCATGGTCGTCGAGGTCATGGG
>VSDC01000191.1:0-5193 GCA_047459275.1 Gemmatimonadota bacterium | reverse complement strand
GCGGGTCGGGCCCGTGGTCGTGCGCAACCACCCGGCCATCGTCATCGACGCGGCGGACCTCCGGTTCGAGGACCCGGAGCTGCCCGAGGCGATCCAGATCCACGGGCTCCTTGGCTGGCCGCTGGTCCGCGAGCTGGATCTCACGATCGACTACGCGAGTCGGCGCCTCGTCGTCCGCAAGCCCGCGGAGCGCGCGGCGGGCGAGCGGAACTTCTTCTGGCTCGGCTACCCCGTCGTGGCGGCGCGGGTGGGTTCGAGACTGTGACCGTGAGCACGCTGTCGGAGGCGACGCTCCGCGTCGACGGCTGGCGGCTCCGCCTCTGCGACGTCGACATCGACGCCCGCGACGTGGTCCGCGCCCTCGACGTGCATGGCGTGCTTGGAAGCGACGTCGGCGCCGGCCGCGCGCTGCGCATCGACTTCCGCAACGGCCGGTTCGAAATCCTGGAGGCGGGCCGCTAGCGCTGCCCGGGCGACGTCGCCTGCCTCACCGGCGCCGGGACCGGACCGCCGAGGCGCCGGCCGGGCGACGTCGCCCGCCGCCCTTGACTTAGAGCGCGCGCGAAGTGTTAGCGTCGGGCCATGGACACGCTCACGATCGGACAGGCGGCCGCCCACCTGGGCATCAGCACGCACGCGCTGCGCTACTACGAGCGCGCGGGGCTGATCGCGCCCGTCGCCCGCACGGCCAGCGGGCATCGCCGGTACTCGGTGGAGGACCTGGAGCACCTGCGTTTCCTGCACTGCCTGCGGCAGACGGAGATGCCGATCCGCCGGATCCGCGAGTTCGCGGCGATCGCGCGCGTGCGCGATGCCGACGCGGCGCTGGCGATCCTCAGCGCCCACCGTCGCGACGTCGAGCAGCGGATCGCGGAGCTGCAGGACCGCCTGCGGGTGATCGATCGCAAGATCGCGCGCCTGCAGGGGCGGGAGCCGGACGCCGAGTAGGCGACGTCGGGTGGTGGCCGGGGGCGCGCGGATGCCTCGGCTCACCCGCGGACGCTTCGACTCACGCGGGGACGCCCCGGTTCACGCGCGGACGCTTCGGGTCACCCGCGGACGCTTCGGCTCACGCGCGGACGCTTCGGCTCACGCGCGGACGCTTCGGTTCATGCGGCGGTTCGTGGCCTGCCAGAGGCCGCGTCGCACCCGGTTGGCGCCGACGCCGTGCCGGCCGGGCCGGTACCCGCGTTGGCGCCAGTGCACTCCGGGCCGGGCGCCCCATGGGCTCCCGGCGGGGTCGCTCCATCCCCATCGACCAGGTCGCGGCCTGCCGTACGTCCATCCGTGAGCGAGTCCACCCGCGCCCTTAGCCCACCTTCCACGGGCGAGGCGAAGGCGCGGGAACGTGGACCCGAGGAGAGAGGAGAATCGGATGGATCTCGGACTCGCAGGACGCGTCGCCCTCGTCACCGGGAGCTCGCGGGGGATCGGCCAAGCCACGGCGGTGGCGTTCGGCCGCGAGGGCGCGCGCGTCGTCGTCACCTATCGCAACGACCGGGACCGCGCGGAGGCGGTGGCGAACGAGGTCCGCGAGGCGGGAGGCGAGGCGATGGTGGTGCACTTCGACCTGGCGTCGGACGACTCGATCCGCGCCGCGGTGGATGCGACGCTCGAGCGGTGGGACGGGATCGACGTCCTGGTGAACAACGCTGTCGCCTGGGGGGCGCGGCGGCCGCAGGACGCGCCGCCGTTCGAGGAGCTCCCGCCCGACGAGTGGCGGCCCTTGCTCCGCGCGAACCTGGAGGGCGCGATGCGGACGATCCAGCTCGTGGCGCCGTCGATGCGGGCCCGGGGGTGGGGGCGGATCGTGAACGTCTCGAGCGGGATCGCCGTCGACGGCGTCCCGCGCTCGGGGTGGTACGCCCCCGCCAAGGCCGCGCTGCACGGCCTCACGCGCACGCTGGCCAAGGAGTACGGTCCCGACGGGATCCTGGTGAACGTCGTGATGCCCGGCTTCACGCTCACGGAGGGGAACGTGGAGCGCTTCCCGGCGGAGGTCCGCGAGCACGTGGCCGCGCACTCGCCCATCCGTCGCATCCTCCCGCCTGAGGAGGTCGCGCCGACGATCGTTTTCCTCTGCTCCGCCGCGAACACGGCGGTCACTGGCGAGATCGTGCGGGCGAGCGGGGGGATTACGTGAGGGCCCGGGCCGGCGCCGCCGGCCCTATCGCTCCAGCCTGTCCCGCCAACTCGCCGCCGCGCTCTTCACGCTCGACTCCGTGAGCCTCACGCCGATGGAGGCGAAGAAGCCGAGGCCGCCGCGGGCGGCGCTCGAGAAGTAAAGGGTGACCCCGTCCGCGGCGAGGTACGGGGTGATCTCGTCGCCGGGGGTGTTGACGTCGGGGCCGAGGTTCACCGGCTCGGACCACGTCCCGTCCTCGGGCCGGAAGGCGGCGTAAAGGTCGGCGCCGCCGAGGCCGTCGTCGCGGACGGCGTGGAGGACCATGACGCCACCCGAGGCGGAGAGCGACGCCGAAACCCAGGGCTCGCGGGTGTGCCACCGGTCGATCGCGAGCGGCTTGGGCGCGGTCCACGCCGAGCCCCGGCGTCGCACGAATGAGAACCCTCCCTCGGCGCGGCCGTCGGGCGACGCCAGGCGGGCGAAGTACAGCCGCCGGCCGTCGGGCGAGAGCCGCCGCAGCACCTGCCGCCGCGGCGCGTTGATGCACGGCCCGAGTTTCTGGCGGCCGCTGCCGGGGCCGGCGGGTTCGCAAGTCGTGGGCGCGGGTTGGCCGGGCGTTTCGCCAGGTGCGTCCAGCGCCGTCGGTCGTTCGGCGGCGGGCGATCGTTGGCCAGTGGGCGCGGGTGGGCTGTCGGGGGCAAGGGCACGCCCTCCGCACCCGCCTAGCGCGAGGGCGGCCACGGCGACGAGCGCGACGTGGCTCGGTCGAGGCATGGGTGGATCAGGATAGCAAAGAAGCCTGCAGCAACTAGTTGCCGCAGGACGAACGGACATTTCGACGCGGCGCGGCCGATTGCGATGTCGGCTCGCTCCTCGCCCGTAATCCGAACGAAGAATGGGAGTGACGGCGTTGTGTGTCAATGAGTTGAGCGCTCGGGCCCATGGGTCGGGGGTGAATCGAGGTTTTGCCTCACGAGATCAGGTCCCGGAACGATGCGAACGGCATCCTGAATCGGTTCTGTTCTAGGGTCTCCTTGTATCGATCGGCTTCCTCGACTGATATCAGACCTGACCGGATCGCGAGTAGGAAGAGATCCGCCGTGCCCATTAGACGCTCGAGCCCGATCCTCCGCTCTACCTCCCGTCTGAAGCGGCGTTTCTCGTCGGACAACACGATGCCACCGGTTCGCTCGGCGAGTACGAGGCAAGCTGCTTCTCCGGAACCGATTACCGTCCGCAGCTCAGCAAATACCTGGAGCGCTTCGAGATTGGTGATCGATTCGATCCGACAGTACCCTCGCGCCACCGCATCGTCTAGCGCGCGGCGTTGGTCCTCGCGTGTCAGCTCCTGGCGGACGTGGTCTGGGACGACGATCTCGTATCCTGTAAGCCTACCGAACAGGTCTAGGCGGGCGATGTGGGTGAGGTTGATCACCACGTTGGTATCCGAATAGAGGATTCGCGTATCGCCCTGCGCCGCGTCCGACATCGGACCCGTACCTCAACGCTTATTCGGCGAGCCCCGCCGATTCCAAGAGGAGATCGAGCTCGTTCGTATTGATGCCCACGAGGCTTGCGAGCTCCTGCAGCTTTCCTCGCGAGATCTCCTCGCGACGGTATGCTTCGAGGGCGTTTCCCAAGAATCGGTGCTGGTATTGGTTGCGCAGCTCGTCGTGATCGGGCTCCGGAAGACCGAGCAACCGGCCTAGGGTTCTCCCAGCTCCGCCTTCTTCAAGTGCACGAAGGTGCTCGAATCGTTCTTGGCTAACAAGACGCAAATTCAAGAGGCGGTACAGGGCGGAGCTTCGGCTGACGCCGAAATGATGCGCGAGCTGGACGACATCGTAGAGTTGGATCTCCTGAGTACTGGCTGCGGCACGTCCTTCCGCGGTCAGACTTCCGACTTCATCGAACACCTCCGCTTGACCCCGGCTCAAACCGCCTTTCCCGAGGCTGACGACGAATTCACGAACGCCCATATCCGGCATGAGGAACGCCGCGGCGAACGCGTTTGCCCGTACCTCGATCAGATCTTCACGCCGCGAATTACGACTCACGATCCCCACCCGGTTGCGGTCAAGCAAAACGTGGGCGTATTCGTGAGCGAAGGAGAACCGGCGTCGGAGGACGTGATGGATTCGATTGGCGACGACAACGATCCCGACCTCGCGACTGATCATCGTCAAACCCGAAACGTCGTCCGGTAGATCCAGGACCGCAGTCCTCACCCCTTGCGCCTCAAGGAGCTCGGCGATGTCGGGAAGAGGGGCAATTCCGAGCTCCAAGCGACGTCGCTCATCTCTCGCGACTGCTTCGCCTTGCCGAACGGCTTCCCACCGAGTGCTAGGCGTCGGCAGTTCGTACGAAGCCACCAAGGTCGGCGGTGGCTGAACGCCAAGAAGTCGCTCCAGATTCAAGTGTTCACGTGCAACCGTCACGCACGTCTCTAGGGCCTCGACCACGGCTGGATCATTCTGGACTGCAGGGTCGGCCCGGAAGAGAGCCGACAGGACGTCGGTTTCAGTAAAGTCGTCGGCCAGGAACTCACGCATGTCCCTGCCAAGGACGCGAGCAACGGCGTCCAATTCGAGGCTGGAGACCGAGCGATTGCCGGCCTCGATCTGGACGACGGCCGTGCGGGACAGACCAATCCGCTGAGCCAGTTTTTCCTGGGTGAGGCCGGATGCCTCTCTGGCCGCCCGAATCCGCCTTCCCAGTTCGTGTTGCGTGATCGGCATGGCGACTCGTGCTCTACCGGTTACGGTCGAGAGATCCGCTTGCGGCATCCCGACACGGTGGGCTTCGTTGATGTTCGAAAATAGCACATGTTGTGCCAGTTTGTCTACAACGACGTGTCAGGAACGTTCCCTCGGTAGGTGGGGCGCCGCCAAACGCGGGATGCCGGTCGCGACGCGAGTAGCTATCGCGTACGTGTCGGCGATGAGCGGCATGGGGGGTGCGGGAACGTGAGTGGAACACGGGAGGTGTGAGAATGGCGAACGTGTCTGGCGTCATGCGCGCCGTCGCGATCGATCGCTTCGGCGGCCCCGAGGTCCTCGAGGTGAAGT
>VSDC01000006.1:0-22483 GCA_047459275.1 Gemmatimonadota bacterium | reverse complement strand
GTCCAGCTCTTCCTCGACCGGGGCTACGAGGCCGGGCTCATCCCTCACCGCGTCACCGTGGAATGGGCGCCGTGAGGCGGTAGCCAGGCGTCCCCGGCGAAGCGGTGGGCGACTGTAGAAACTGCACACTCGAAGGTGAGGAAAGCGATTCGTGTGCAGTTGACCACCGCTAATGTGGCAACGCAACACGCACCAGCCGGCTCGCCGGCCAGCGTGTGCAGTCGACCACGATATTCGTAGAAACCCAACACGCGTCCGGTAATCGGGGGATGCGTGTTGGGTTTCTACAACCACCGGGTCCACTCGACGGTCGACGACCGCCCTCCTCGCCTGCCACCCGACCGGCAGCCCCGCGGCTCGAGCGGAGACCGCAACTGGTGGAGACCCGGCAGCTTCCGCATGCCCCGCAGTTTGCGCACGCCCCCGTGACTTCCGACCAATCCTCGCGTTACGGAACCGGTCCCGCCGACCCGTGTAGGACCGCTTCGCCGCCGCGGTTCAGTGGAGTTTCGCGGACTCGCCTCAGCAGAACACGGAAGGACACCAACGATCGTGCCCGTCAGCACCGTTTCCCGTATCGCCGCACGCGTCGCCCCGCGCATCGCGGTGATCTTCCTCGCCGCGCTCGTCCTCGCTGCGCTCCCCGCCCTCGCCGCGTCGGGCGCGAGCGGGGCAGTCGAGCCTGCGTGTGATGTCGCGGGCGACGTCGCCGGGACCGACCGGCGACGGGCACTGGACGCTTGCGCCGCGGCGCGGGAGCGTTTCACCGAGCTCTTCGGAGCGCCCGTGCCGGAGGTGGTGATCTACCTCGAGGATCGGAGCGGCTACCGAACCGGCGTGCGTGGAGACCGGGCGATCCTCGTCTGGCCGACGACGCGCGCCATGGCCGACCGACTCGGCGGCCCGCGCGAGGCGGTCGCCGCCCGGATCGCCGAGCAGTGGCGGGACGTGCTCCCGCACGAGATCGCCCATGTGCTCCTGGCGGCCCGCTTCTTCCCGGACGGCGCCCGGTCCCCGGGGTACGGCACGCCGTTCCCCGACTGGTTCGACGAAGGCGTCGCGATCTGGGCCGAGTCGCCGGCGCAACGGGAGAAGCGGCTGGCCCAGGCCCGGGCGCTCCCCGAAGGACTGCGCGCGCTCTCGGGGATTCTCGATTCCGCGCACCCGGCCGCGCGGGACGCGTCGATCCTCGAGATCCGCGACGGCGCGGCGATCCCCGACGACGAGGCGCTCTGGACGTACTACCCGCGCTCGATCGCCGTCGTCGCTTTCGTCTTCGAGACCGGCGGACAGGAGGCGATGCGCGCGCTCGCCGAGCGGATGCTGGCCGATCCGGACGCGCCCGTGCGCCTCGAGGGGCTGCCGGGATTCCCCGCCACGGCCGCGGAGGTCGAGGCGCTCTGGGAGGCGTGGATGCGGAGGAGACGCAGCGACGACCGAGGGCCGCAGTAGTACGCCGCGAAGGTGGTCGACCACGGAGGCCGTGCGGGCGCGGCACCCGGGCCGTATCGCTCCCACGGGCGCCGCCGCGCGTGGTCACCCTCCGCCGCCCCTTACCCCCGCTCCTCCCCGTACCGTCGCCCCTTCCACTCGATCCGCCGGCCCCGCAAGCCGCTCCGCACCAAGATCCAGGCGGCCACGAGCGCGCCGATCGGGTAGAGGAGCACGTGGATGCGCAGCACGCCGAAGCGTGCGTAGGCGAGGAGCCAGAAGAGGAGGGACGCGGCGGTCGCGCCGGCGGACCACCCGACGACGGCGTCGCCGGCACGCGCCTGGAGCGCCAGCGCGAAGACCGCGGGCGGCATCACCCACATGAGGACGAACCACGCAGCGATGAGGTAGGGGAGCGCCGGCCGCAGCCAGGACGACACCGTCTGCCGCCCGCCCGTCGCCACGTTCTTCGACCACCCGGCCAGGATCTCCCGCAGCGACTCGTACATCCGCGTGGACATCAGCTCCTCGGCGTGCGCCATCAGCAGGCGACGCCCCGCGGCCACCGTCCGCTGCGCGAGCCGAAGGTCCTCGGCGACCTCGCCGCGTACGCCTTCATGCCCGCCGATCGCTTCGTACGCCTCGCGCCGGATCAGGATGAACTGGCCGTTCGCGATGACGTCCAGCGGATCGCGAGCACGGTTGATCCGTCCCGCGCTTCCGTACCGGAGCATGAGCGTGACCAGGAACTGCGGCATGATGAGCCGCTCCCAGAAGCTGGCCAGGATCTGTCGCGGGAGGACCGTGACCAGGTCGACGCCCTCGGCCTCCGTCGCGGCGACGGCGTGGCCGAGCAGGTCGGGCTCGTGCCGCGTGTCCGCGTCCGTGAAGAGGAGCAGCTCGCCCCGGGCGTGACGGTACCCCTGCCAGCACGCCCACGGCTTCCCGAACCAGCCCGGCGGGAGCGGCGCGCCCTCGACGACGCGCACGTTGTCCACGCCGCGTTCTTGCAGCGCGGCAAGGATCTCTCCCGTGCCGTCCTCGCTGCGGTCGTCCACGATGATGAGCTCGAAGTTCCGATACGTCGTCCGCAGCAGCGACCGCACGCACCACACGATGTGGGACGCCTCGTTCCGCGCCGGGACGATGATCGAAACGAGCGGCCCATTCTTCGACGGACCGTAGCCCCGGAGCCGCGGCCGTCGCCAGTAGAGGAATGGAAGGAAGCCGAGAATCGCGATCCAGGGCAGCGTAGCCAGCAGTCGTGTCATGCGCGGGAAGCTAAGAGCCGCGGCCGGGCGGCGCCATGGAGCCCCTCCCCTTGCCGCCGGTCCGCGCGCCGCGGTACCTTCGCGCGTCTCGCAGACCCCCGCCGCGCCCGGCAGACGGCGTCTCCCGCGACCGGCGCGCCCCAGGGCGTCACGACTCCACAGGCTCCGGAAGGAAATGAGCGAACCGAATCGGACCGGTTCGGCCGGGATCACGATCCGCGACGCGCAACGCGCCGTCGACGCCTGGATCTCCCAGTTCGAAGAGGGTTACTGGCCGCCCCTCTCCAACCTCGCCCGCCTCATCGAAGAGGTCGGCGAGCTGGCCAGGGAGCTGAACCACCGCTACGGCCACAAGCCGAAGAAGCCGGACGAGCCCGAGCAGGACCTCGCCCTCGAGCTCGCCGACATCCTCTTCGTGATCGTCACGATCGCCAACGAACAGAAGATCGATCTCGAGGAGGCTTTCGGGCGCGTCCTGGACAAGTACCGCGTCCGCGACGCGCAGCGCTGGACCAGGAAGGAGAGGTAGGTCGGACCGGACGGGCTACCGCGCGACGCGGGCCACGCCCCGTCCGACCAAGCCCGGACGCCCGCCGCCCCCGCGATCAACGCACGCCGACCGCGCCCGCGCCCGCCAGCTTCCACATGCACCACGTCACGACCGCCAGCGCGTGGCGGATCCGCCCCTCGGCCACCCACCGGTCGACTTCCTCGATGGTCGCCACGCGGACGTGGATGTCCTCGCCCTCGTCCTGCGCCTGCTCCCCCGTCCACCTGCACCCCGTGGCGAGAACGACGTGGAGCCGGTTGTCCTGCAACGCCGGGTTCGGATCCAGCTCCGCCAGGTGCACGCACTGCTCCGGCCGATACCCCGTCTCCTCGACCACTTCCCGCGTCCCCGCCACGCACGGGTCCTCGCCGGGCTCGATGATCCCCGCGGGGAACTCCAGCGTCACCTCGCGCGTCCCGAAGCGGAACTGCTCGACCAGCACGACCCGCCCGTCCTCCGTCACGGGCACCACGTTGACCCAGTCTTGCATCTCCAGGACGTGCCGGTCCAGCAGCGCCCCCGTCCGGGGTGAACGCACCGCGTCCCGTCGCACCCGGAAGATCCCGTAGTCCCCGACGTGCTGCGACCCTTCCCGCACCCACACTTCCGGCGTCTTCGCCATTGCGTCTCCGATCCTCCGATCCCGCCGTTCCGCCACGCCGCACCGCCGCACCGGCGCCCGGGCGGCGGCGCCTAGAATATGAACGACAGGACCAGGATCACCAGCCCGATCACCAGGATCAGCCACGCCGCGCTCCGCAGCGCCGACCACACGCCGCCGAACCCGAGCAGCGCCAGCAGGATCAACAGGATCGCCAGGATCAGCAACACGTCCATACGGAAGCCCTCCGTTGCGGGATCGAGAACACCCACTCCCCGGAGGGCACGATCCATTCCAGAAGGATCACGACCGGCAGAACTGGCGAATCGGCGCGACGGACACCGGCGCCCGCGGCCTCACGGCACGAGCACGATCTTCCCGAACTGCTCGCCCCGCTCCAGCCGCTCGTGCGCCTCCCGCGCCCGGTCGAGCGGCAAGACGACATCGATCACGGGCTCGTACGCGCCCCGGAAGACGAGCTTCATCACCGTCTCGAACTCGCTCCGGCTCGCCATCGTCGTCCCGACGACCTCGAACTGCTTCCAGAACAGGTTGCGCAGGTCGATGGCGCCGTTCGGTCCCGTCGTCGCACCGTAGACGACGAGGCGCCCGCCCCGGGCCAGCGCTCGCAGATTCTGCCCGAACGTCGCCTCGCCCACGGAGTCGAAGATCACGTCGACGCCGCGCTTCCCCGTCGCCTTCCAGACCTCCGCGGAGAAGTCGACGGCCTTGCGGTCGAAGACGACGTCGGCGCCGAGCGCCTTCACGCGCTCCACGTTCTCGGCCGTCGTCACGGCGAAGACGCGCGCGCCCGCGTGCTTCGCGATCTGGATCGCGGCGGTCGCCGCGCCGCCCGACGCGCCCGTGATCAGCACGTCCATCCCGGCGCGCAGGCGACCCTGCGTGATGAGCCCGCGCCACGCGGTCTGGAAGACCAGCGGGACCGCCGCAGCCTTCTCGAACGGGTAGTCGTCCGGGATCGGATAGAGGTTCGCCGCCGGGACCGCTACATACTCCGCGAAGCCGCCCTGCGTGTGCTCGCCGATGATGCGGTAGCGCACGCACATCGACTCCTGCCCCGCGTGGCACCACTCGCACCGCCCACACCAGAGCGACGGGTTCACCACGACGTGCGTCCCGACCTCGACCCCGTCGACTCCGGGCCCCAGCTCCGCGACGACGCCCGCGATGTCCGACCCGCCGATGTGCGGCATCGTCGTCTCGATCGGCAGCCCCCGCCGCACCCACAGGTCCAGGTGGTTCATCGCCGCCGCTTTCACCTGCACCAGGACCTCGCCCGGCCCCGGCGCCGGCCGCTCGACCTCCTCGACCCGGACCACCTCCGGGCCGCCATACTCATGGAAGATCGCCGCCTTCATCTCGACACCTCACGCAAGTGGGTTCCGGCCAAGAATACGGGCCCGCCCGGTCCCGGGCAACGCGATACCCGACGCAAACGGGAGAGCAGCGAGCGGGCTGGAGAGCTCTTGAGTGCAGACGGTGGATCTGATCCGGCTCAGGGGGTAGCGGACCGCCACCCCGCCTTGTTCGCATCCCGCCAACCGATTAAGTTGAGCCGCTTCACCGAGATACGGAGCCGAAGCAGCGACGCCGCATACACGGTGGTTCGATGAAGCATGAATCGGAGTCCGGGGACCTCCTGAAGAAGCTGGAAGAGCGCGCCCTCGAGGAGGCCGCCGGGGAGGTCCTGGAGCCCGAGTTCGACGTACGCGCAGCGCTCGACGGCTCCGGCGACGACTCGATCCCGGACATCACGCTGGGCGGTTACATTGCGCAGCACGACCGGCCGCCCGCGTTCACCGGCTCGGACGGCCAGCCCTACACGGTCGGAGTCGACACGGAGGAGACCGGGGACCCTGCCCGGCCGTTCGTGGGGTTCCTGGTCTTTCTGCGTTGGGCCGGGACCGGCGCCGGGATCATGGAGCACCTCGAGTCGGGCGATCTGTCGTCCGGCGCCACAGCGGACGAAGCAATGCGGGCGCTCCTCGACCTCTCCCTCTTCGAGGTCAAGGCGGAGCTGGACGCCGCCATCGAGCGCCGCCGCAAGGAGTTGGAGGATATTGATGCTGAGGGACGCGATCCTGTTGATGAGTGAGAGCCGGCTCCTGCGTCGCATCGCGACGGAGGCGCCGTTCGCCAGCAGCGTCGCCCGCCGGTTCGTCGCGGGCGAAACGCTCGATGATGCCGTGAAGGCGGCCAGAGCGCTCAACGAGGCAGGGATGCACGTCTCGCTCGACTACCTGGGCGAGTCGGTGAGCAACCGGGAGGAGGCGGTCGCGGCGGCGGACGTCTACCTCCAGCTCCTCGATCGGATCGCCACGGAGCGCCTCGACGCCAACGCGTCGCTCAAGCTCACGCAGATGGGTCAGGACATCAACGAGGCGTTTCTGCGCGAGAACGTCGGTCGCGTGCTCGACTCCGCGCGGGAGAAGCAGATCTTCATCCGCTTCGACATGGAGTCGAGTGCCTACACGCAGCGCACGCTCGACTTCTTTCGCGGCGTGTGGGAGGAGGGGTACCGCAACGTCGGCGTCGTGATCCAGAGCTACCTGTACCGGAGCGAGGCCGACGTTCGCATGCTGAACGAGCTCGGCGCCCGGGTCCGGCTCTGCAAGGGCGCGTACAAGGAGCCGGAGAGCGTCGCCTTCCCGGACAAGAAGGACGTCGACGCCAACTACGTGCGTCTCATGAAGCTGCTCCTGAAGGACGGCAACTACCCGGGGATCGCGACGCACGACGAGAAGATGATCAAGGCGACCATCGACTTCGCACGCGCCGAGGGGATCCCCGCCAGCGCCTTCGAGTTCCAGATGCTCTACGGCATCCGCCGGGACCTCCAGCAGCGGATCGTGGACGAGGGGTGGAACCTGCGCATCTATGTCCCCTTCGGCGAGGCGTGGTATCCGTATCTCATGCGACGGATGGCGGAGCGGCCGGCGAATCTCTTCTTCGTCCTCGACGCGTTGGTACGGGAGTCGCCGTTGAAGTTCTTGCTGGGTAGGCGGTGAAGAAAGCCGCCCATGGGGGCGGCGGGGTCGGCCGCTGCGCGGCGGGGAACGGCGCCGCTTCGCGGCGCGGGAGGCGGCCGGCCGCTGCGCGGCCGGCCGTGCCCGCGCGCCGAAGGCGCGCTTTCCGTAAAGCCCATTACGGCAGCAACACCAAAGCGCCCTAACGATGCCCGCTTTCCTTCGCCTGACCGAACTCTTCCACTCGATCCAGGGCGAGAGTACCTGGGCCGGGCTGCCGTGCACCTTCATCCGGCTGACCGGCTGCCCCCTCCGCTGCGCCTGGTGCGACACCGAGTACGCCTTCTACGGCGGCGAAAAGGTCTCGCTCGACGAGATCCTGGCCCGCGTCGACGCGATCGGCACGCCCCTCGTCGAGATCACCGGCGGCGAGCCGCTCATCCACCGCAATGCGTTCCGGCTGGCCGAGATGCTCCTCGACCGCGGCTACACCGTTCTGGTCGAGACCTCCGGCGCGGTCGACGTCTCACCCCTCGACCCGCGCGTCCACAAGATCATGGATCTCAAGTGCCCGGGCTCGGGCGAGGAACAGCGCAACCTGTGGTCGAACCTCGACCACCTCACCGAGCGCGACGAGGTCAAGTTCGTCATCAAGGATCGGACGGATTACGAGTGGGCGCGCAGCGTCCTCCACGAGCGCGGCCTGGTCGACCGCGTCCGCGAAGGCTCGCTGCGCGCCATCCTCTTCTCGCCCGTTTGGGACGCGATGGATTTCCGACAGCTCGCGGAGTGGATCCTCGAGGACCGGCTCCCGGTCCGCTATCAGATCCAGCTCCACAAGGTGATCTGGGGTGCGAACGTGCCGGGGGTGTGACCCTTCGCCCCCGGCACGTTCGAACGCGGAACGTCAGTTCGCAATCGCGAAGTTGGAGAAGTGGGTCGTCGTGAAGGTGACGGTCCGCTTCTCCGGCGAGTGGTGGCTCGGCATGGGCTCGATCGGCTCCTTCGAGACCGAGTCGATGAACCACGCGCTCAACGGCTTCCGGTCAATGTCTCGCCGCGCACAGCGCTCGTAGCTGACGGTCACCTCGACCGGCGCGGCGAAGCTGTAGTGCTCCCGTCCGGCCGCGCGCAGGTCGACCTCGAGGAAGCGCGAGGCCGGCACGATCAGCGTAATCAGCGTCGGGCGGCGGACCGCACCGGGCGACAGCGTCACACTGTGGCCGGCCACCGAGACGGTCCCGCCCCGCGGGCCGATCACCCGGCTCGCGACCCGCGTCATGCCGGTCGGGCACACCAGCAACCCGTTACCGCCCGACCCACCTCCGCGGAGCGCTTCCGCCTCCATCATCGAGAACGACGGCGTCGTCTCCTCGACCTCGAAGGCAGTCGGCTCCCCGCACGCGGCCATGCCGAAGGCGATGACCAGCCCGAACCCCGACAGCAGGAACCTTGAGCGTTTCATAGCTCCCTCCTAGTATGGGGAGTGACCTGGGTGGATAACTACGAGGGCCACCCCAATCGGGCAAGATCCATGCACGGCGAACGCGACCGACTCGACGAAGGCATACGTCTGGAGCGAAGTGGCCAACTCGCCCAGGCCCTCGAGGTGTACGATAACGTTGCTGCAACAACGAAAACGCCCGCCATCGCCGCCGAATCGATGCGGCGTAAGTCGGATGTTTATCGACAGCAATGCGACTGGGACGCCGCTCTGAAGGCCGCGCGAGAGAGCGCGCAGACTGCACTTCGTGCAGGATTGCCTGAACTATTTGCAGAGGCGCTCAACGCCGAAGCCGCCGTCTACCTGAGCCGCGGGGATTTCGTCGCCGCACGACCCCTCCTGGAGCAGATCCTGGTGATCGTCACCGACGACCGTATCCTGGGGATCGCACGGCAGAACCTCGGCAACATCGCGGCGCAGGATCGTAAGCTGGACGTGGCGCGGGAGCATTTCCGCCGGTCACGTGAACATTTTGCGCGCGCGGGTTACAAGCGCGGAGAAGCGATCGCGCTGATCAACCAGGCCGCGATCGCTAACCTGAGCAACGATTACGAAGGGGCGCTAGAGGCGGCGGAGGAAGCGACCGAGCAGGCCCGCGAGCTCGGGGACTTCGAGTTGATCGCTCTGGCGGCGATCAACCAGGCCGAAGCGCTGGCCGGTCTCGATCGCCTCACGGAGGCCGAGAGCCTGGCCAGCCAGGCGCTGGGTTTCTTCGGGATCGAAGGCAATCGGTATCGCCAGGTCGGGTGCCTTCGAGTCCTGGGCGACATCTGTCGCAAACAGAAGCGTTACGCCAACGCCGTCCGCTGCTACGAGCGTGCGTTGAAGATGGCCGAGGGGATCGACGCCCACATCGAGCGGGTCATGCTCGAGGACCGCCTGGCCGACCTCGAGGGGCTGGCCTACACCTGACCCCTATCCCACGAACGACTCCATCCCCACCCACAGTGCCGGCGCACCGCAGGTTGCGGGCGGCGTGAACGCGCCGAGGGGTCCCGGCACGTCCCGGATCGGGATGTTGCCGGCCTTGCGGGCGCGCTCCTCGAGCTCGAGGAGGAGCTCGGAGACCGCGTCGTCGGCGGCGGCGGGCCGGGTCGGCGCGCCGTGGAGCCGGCGCGCGAGCCAGCGGCGGCCCTCCGGCCCGGCGATCTCCTCGGCGAAGCGCAGCGCGATCCCCCGGGCGCGAGCGGCGGTCGCCTGGGCGACCAGGCGACGGCGCGCGATATCGAGGCCCCGGTCGTACGCGGCGGCGGGGAGCGCACAGATCCAGGCGTCGATGGCGGCCAGCGCGCCGTCGCGGGCGCGTTCCAGGGCGGCGAACGCCTCCTGGATCGCGCCGGCCGCGGTCATCTGGGGCGTGCGGTCGCCCTCCGCGGCGACGATGATGGGGTGCAGCGTCGTGTGGTCCTCGGGCAGCTCGGCTTCGACCACCTGCCGCACGAGATCGTACGGCTTGAGCGACCGGAAGGGGCCGTAGCCCCGCAGGAAGTTCTCCCGCGTCGTCGGGTAGACCGGCGCGATCTCGTCGAGGATGCGGACGAGGGCGAGGCCGGCGGTCCCGGTCACATCGGGCGGGAGCACGGTGCCGTAACCGGTGAGGAGGTCGTCCTGCACCGAGGAGAGGTAGCCGTTCATCCGCCCCTCGGCCGCGAGCGCGACGACGACGAACCAGTCCAGGCTCCGGGCGAAGACCTCGGCCGGCCGCTGTGCGTGGATCGGCGCGACGGAGTCGCCGGGCATCGGCGGGAGCAGCGTCGCCGTCGTGAGCTTGCGCAGGGATTCGGCGAGGCGGTCGGCGCCGGTGCGGGTGGCGCGATCGGAGCCGTAGTCGCCGCGGACGCGGAACCGGCGCAGCGCGACCTGCCAGTCCAGGTCGTGGGCGACCTCGTGCGCGATCGTCCCCGCGCCCGTCGCGGGCGGGAGGTAGATCGTGCGGCGCCGCGGGTCGTGGACGGCGAGCGTCGCCGCCTTGCTCGAGCTCTTCCCGAAGTGGACGCTCAACCCCCGCAGGTCCAGCGACGGGAGCACGCGCTGGAGGTCGGTCAGCGCGTCGGCGAGCATGCGACGGTAGTACGGCCGCCACGCGGGCGGCACGTCGTCGAAGGTGACGGCCGCGAGACCGAAGCGGTCCTCGAGCTCCCGGGTCGAGGGGCCGCCGAAGCCGGGGAACCAGACGCGCTCCTGCGCGAACGGGCGCATCCCGACGGCGGCCGACAGGACGGCGCGTGCGACGGTCCCACCCGCGGTCCCGCCGGCCGCGAGCAAGGCGTGCTCGGCGGCGAGGCGCTCCTCGTTGGTCGCGCGTCGGGCGAACCGCTCGCGGGCCGCCCGTTCCGCGCCGTCCCGCGCCTGGGCCAGCAACTCCCGTTCGTGGATCCCGAGGGCCACCACGATCGGCGCCTGGGGCGGCATGTCGAGCGAGTCGGCCACCTCGACCAGCCGGTGCGCTGCGTCGGGCCCCAGCAGCGGCATATCGCTCGCCCGCGGCGTGGCATTCGTCGCCGCGACGCGCGGCCCCGCCTCGCGGATCGCCTGGGCGAGGCGCGGGGCGAGCTCGAGCGCCTCGCGTTCGGCGGCCAGGGGGAGCGGCGCCAGGATCGGACGCTCCACGTCGAAGCGTCGTGTGGCCCGCCAGACGGGGACGAGATCGACCGGGTCGCGACCCGTTGCCGCGGCTTCCCGGAGGAGCCGGTCGGCATCGGCCCGGGCGATCTCGCGGTCGCGGATCAGGGCAGCGACCTGCGCCGCCAGCTCCGTTCCGCGCCTGCCCGCGCCCGCCTCGGCGGCGGCAAGGGCGTAGGCCAGCCGGACGGCCAGCTCGCCGGCGCGCGGGTCGCGCGCTTCCGTGATCGCGCTCTCGATCAGCTCCAGGTGGTACCGGCCGGTGCCCGGGCGCGCGCGGTATGGGATGACGCCGACCCGGTCCAGCGCGGCCGGATCCACGTTGTACGCCTGGCCGTCGAGCGTCCGGGCCAGGAGCGCCTGCGCGGTGCTGCGCCGCGTCGCATCATCCAGCCGGGGATCGTTGAGCGCCTGGTCGATCAGGCGGAACGGGCTGCCCAGCCCGAGGCGCAGGCGCTCGAGGTAGCCCAGGGCGACGACGTCGCCTGCCGAGAGCGGCTCGGCCCCCCGTTCCCGGCCGATGAGCTCCTGGGCGTACGCACGCCCGCGCGCGACGACCCGGCCGGCGTCGACCTGCACGCCGTCCCCTTCCTTCCCGCAACCGACGGCGAGAAGCGCCACGGCGAAGATGGCCAGGGAAGCCCGCGTCCGCACTGCCTTCATTGAACCGGGTTGCCTCGACGACGTTCCGCTTCCTCCACGACCGCGCGGCGGATGCGCGGCCAGACCGCTGTCGCATACCTCAGGAAATTCTCGCGCAGATCGGGGCGCCGCGCCAGGAACGCCCAGACCGGTGCGCCGGCCTTCTCCGCGTTGCAACGCCTGCAGCACGCGACCAGGTTGCCGTCCGAACGGTCGCCCCCTCGAACGCGAGGCTGGACGTGATCGAGGGTCAGCTCCTCCGCCGGGAGAACCGTGCCGCAATAGACGCAGCGGTGGCCATCCCGTTCCAGGATCCGGTCGCGCTGGCTCCGTGGGCCCCGGTTCTGCCGCGATCTTTTCATGATCAACGATACACACGAACCTCGAGAACAGTTCGTGGGAACGCCGCCTCGTTGATCGAGCCGTGCGCTCCCCGTACTCTGGTACCGGGATCGCGCATCGCCGCACCGAAACTCACGGGGCGCGATGCGGGTACCGGCAGAGGACGATGATCGACGATCCGCGACTCACGGCCCTGGAGCGGGCGCTCGAACGGCGGCCGCCCGCGCGACAGCCTCGCACCCCCGCGGTGCACGAGGCCGCCGTGTCCGTCGTGCTCCGACCCCGTGACGAACTCGAGCTGCTCCTGATCAAACGCGCGGAACGCGAGAGCGACCCCTGGTCCGGTCACATGGCGCTCCCGGGCGGACGCCGCGAGCCGTCCGACCCGGACCTGGTCGCCACCGCGTTCCGCGAGACCGAAGAAGAGACCGGCGTCCCTCTCCGCCGCACCGGCACGCTCCTCGGCGCGCTCGACGAGCTCCTCCCAGGGAACCCCAGGCTGCCGCGGGTCCTGATCGCGCCCTTCGTCGTCGGCGTCCCGCCCGATACCTCGGCGGTACCCGACTCCCGCGAAGTCGACGCCGCCCTCTGGATCCCGATCTCCGAGCTGCGCGACCCGCGGGCGGCCGGCGAGATCCTGATCGAGCTGGAAGAGGGCCGCCGCGCGTTCCCGTCGCTACGTTACAAAGAGTACGCGATCTGGGGGCTGACCCACCGGATCCTGACGCAGTTCCTCGAGCTCGCCGACCGCTGCGGCGTGTGACGCATCACGCCGCCTTCGCCCCGGCGATATCGCCGCCTACGTCGCCCCTGACATCGCCTCCGACATCACCCCGGGGCGTCTCCGGCTCCGCGGCGATCCCCTCCATCGTCCGCTCGACGACCCACCGCGCGACCTCGGGGTACGAGCCGGTCTCTTCGAATACGCGGCGCATCGCGGCCGCCGCCGTGCCCTGCTGCAGGACCCGCGCGGCGGAGGCGAGGATCGGGCCGTCGCCGATCCGCTCGGCGATCGGGCCGAGCCGGTCGATCAACGCGGCGATCGAGTCGCGCGCGCTGCGCTCCTCGCCCGTCAGCGGGTCCAGGCGGAAGAATCGCGCGTCCAACCCGTAGCGCGCGGCACGCCACCGGTTCTCGAGCAAGAGCTGCTGCTCGAGCCCCGACGGCTGCGGCGGCGGCCGGTCGTGGTACATGACCGTGAGCGCACGCGCCATCGCGATCAGCAGCGCGGCCGTCTCGAGGCTCGGGCAGGCGTCGAAGAACCGGAACTCGACGGTCGGGAAGCGCTGGCTGGGCCGGATGTCCCACGCGATCGGGCTCTCACCGGCCGGCAGGTTTTCGCTGTCGAGCATCCGCACCAGGCGCGTGTACTCCCCGGCCGTGGCGACGGGGAGCGGCGGCCCGACCCGGGGCCACATCCCGCGCAGCATCGTGCGGAAGCTCTCGAAGCCCGTGTCCTCCGCCTTGTGGAACGGAGAGCTGCACGATGGTGCGAGCAGGTGAGGGATGTAGGGCGCGGCGCCGCACATCGCCCGGACCGCCGCCTCGGCATCCGGCACGGCCACGTGCACGTGCATGCCGAAGATGTGCAGCTCGCGCATGGGCGCGCCGCCCTCCTCGGCGATGCGGCGGTAGTGGGCGACGTCGCTGACCTGCTCGGCCGGGTACGGCCCGACGGGGTGCAGCCCCGAAGCCGCGATCACCAGTCCGTGCTGCGCGGCGAGGCGGGCGACCTGCGCGCGACGCTCGCGGATCCGGCGCACCGCTTCGAGGGCGTTCGCGCAGACCGGCGTCGCGACCTCGACCATGGTGCGCTGATACTCTTCCCGCGCCGGCTCGCCGTTCAGCAGCAGCTCCGGCGCGCGCCCCTTCAGCGCGTAGCCGTCCGGATGGACGAGCTGGTACTCCTCCTCGACCCCGACCGTGAACGCCGACCCCTTCATGCGCACCTCTCCTCGACGTGCGCGGTCGAGAAGGGGAAGAAGCGTACCAATCAGCGTCGCTGGAGGCGTGCGGCGAGCCCGGGCTGCCGGATACCGGCGCTGAAGCCCTCGAACTCGGCGGTCTCGGGCGCCGGCATCGCGGTATCGCGGGAGGCGAGGGCGAGCTCGGCGGCGCGGTCGACCTCCTCGGTCACCCGCGCCTCGATCGCCTCGAGGACGTCCCGGCCGATCCCCACGCCCACGAGGTACTCCTCGTACAGCCCGATCGGGTCGCGGCGGCCCCAGTACTCGAAGAGCTCCGGCGGGAAGGTGCGTCGCGCCTCCGCTTCGTCGTGGGTCGCGTGGCCGCCCATGCGGAACGTCTCCACGATCATGAGCGTCGGGCCGCCGCCGGACCGCGCCCGGTCCGCGGCCAGCTTCGTCGCCGCATAGACGTCCAGCACGTTGTTCCCATCGGCCTCCGCGCCGGCCATCCCGTACATCTTCGGCCACGCCCGGAAATCGCCGGCGCCGTGCTGGTCCAGCCGCGTGCCCAGGGCGACCTGGTTGTTCTGGATGATGATGATCACCGGGACCTTGAGCACGGCGGCCAGATTGACACCCTCATGGAATGCCGTGGTCTTGGTCGAGCCGTCGCCGGCCCAGGTCAGCGCGACGCGCCGCTGCCCGCGGCGCTGGAACGCCAGCGCCACGCCCGTCATGACCGGGACCATGTCGGCCACGTGCGAGATCGGCTGGATCACCCCCCGCGAGCGGTCGCCGATGTGCAGGTCCCTCCCGCCCGTCGGCGAGTCGGCCGTGCCCAGGTAGCCGCGGAACAGGTCCTCGACCGGCATGCCGAACTCGTGGCACGCGCCGGCGTTCCGGATCATCGGCGCGACGACGTCGCGGTCGCGCTCGAGGGCGTGCACCGCGCCGATCGTCACGGCCTCCTCGCCCGTGCCGAGCCACGCCTTCGAGATCACGCCCTGGCGGACCCAGCGCTTCAACGTGAGATCGTGCAGACGGTTACGAACCAGACCCTCGTAGAGCCCGAGGAGCGCCTTCTCGTCGAGCCCATCGACCACGGCCTTGCGCTCGGGGTTCGATTCCAGGCGCTTCCGGTACTCCGCGACCAGCTCCGGATCCGGCGTCCAGGAGATGTACTCGGGAGGATCGTAGGGTGCGTAACGGCGCATGCGATGGATGGTAGCGGCAGCTTCGCGGCTACCCCGCGAGGTGTCTGCGCGGCGTGCGCGACGCTGCCATTATAGGCCGGCCGTTTCGCTCGCGCCAGGAAGGGAGGGGAGGCGACGCCGCGCGTCGCCTACTCCCTGACCGTCAGGTATACCTGGCGCTCGCGGTCCGGCTCGCGCTCCTCGTTGGCCTCGATCTCGTAGGTCCCGGCTTGCAGCGTCATCGTGATCTCCCGGCTCTCGCCGGGCGGCAGGTTCTCGAACTCGCGGTCCGGGCCCGGGCCATCGATGTCGATGTCGTAGGGAGCGGACGAGGCGTTGATCACCCGGAACGTCGTCGCACCGGGGCGCACCGTCGTCGGCTCGACGACGAGGGCACCGTCGGACACCCGGATCGTGACGACCTGCTGGGCGGCCGTCGTGTTCGTCTCCGTTCCGAGCGCCGTGTCCACGCCGGGCGTGACCTCGGCCGCCGGCTCCGCCCCCGTCGCCGGGAGCTGATCCACCGGGGGCTCACGGGTCTGGGGCTCGCATCCGACGAGCCCGGCGAACGCAATTGCCAATGCGAAGGTCGCGGCGTGCGCCACGCCGCTCCTCGCGATCATCCGGTTGCGATCCATGTTCCTCCTTCGTCCCGGGGCGGACTCGCGCGCCGCCCGCCCCGATATGCTCGATCCTCCCCCTGCGTCGCGGCGACGGCCGGCTCCCCGTCCTGGATCGCACGGCAGATACGGGCCGCCATGACGTCCAGCTCCGAGCGCGTCGGGATCTCGGCGTTGGGGTTGGGCAGCTGCAACGCGAACTCCTCGCCCTCGCGGACCGGGATCATGTGCAGGTGGAAGTGGAGCACGTCCTGCCCGCCCGCACGCCCGTTGGCGCTGAAGATGTTGACCGCGGCCGCGCCCGCGGCGCGGCGAACGCCGGGCGCCAGCTTTTTCACCACGGCCAGGCAGTGGGCCGCCAGATCGTCGGGCACCTCGAAGAGCGTCGGGTAGTGCTCACGGGACACCACCAGCGTGTGCCCCGGGCTCGCCGGCTGGATGTCCATGAAGGCGATGGTGAGGTCGTCCTCGTACACGATGCTCACCATCTCCTCGCCCGCGATGATCCGGCAGAAGATGCAGCTCTCGTCGACCATGGCGATCTCCTGGCTAGTCCGGCCGCGCCCCGCGCACGGACCCACGACCATGCATGAAGCGGGCCGGGCACAGCCGTTGCCGAGGCCGCGAGGTTTCGCCAGATTAGGAGCTATCCCCCGGATCGATACGTGAGGCAATGGCTCAAGTCGAAAGCCAACGTACGACCGATCGTCCCGCCGCGCTGGTTGCTCCGCTGCTCCCACTCGTACTGCTCGAGTCGGTACGCGCGCACGACCGTCCGCGCGAGGTACTCGAGGACGAGGACCTGGCGGCGAGCCTGCCCCGGCGCCTCGGGCTGACCGGTGTCGTGGAAACCCAGATCCGACGCTACGACGAGGCGGTGCGCAAGGGCCGCGGGGTGCCGGCGGACGAAGTACGCGACCTGTTTCGGCTAGTCCTGCGGCGGCCGGACGCGGAGCCGATCCTGCGCGACGCCGGCGCCCGCATCGCCGAGCGCGCCGTCCGGCGGCGTACGGCGCTCACGGTGCGCATCCTCGGCGTGCTCCCCGGCTCTGCCGAGGCCGGAACCATCCGACGGGCGACGCGGTCGGTGATCCGCCAGATCGCGTGCGGCGCGAAAGTCGAAGTCGAGGGCTGGCCCCTGGAGGTTCGGCTCCGGGGCGCGATGACGGCCGAGATCGACGCGACCGGCAGCGCGTGCGCATTCTACGGCGCCGTCGTCGAGGAGCTGGTCGGCGCTTACCTGCGCCGTCGCCCCGCGGTGGAGCACGTCCGCTGCGCCAGCCGCGGCGACGAGCACTGCGTGTGGAGCTGGCGGGAGGGGTGAGCCCGCGGCGCCGTGCTGCCGTGAGCCTCCGCCAGGCCGGGGCGCGTTGCACGCCCGGGCGACGTCGAGCCTCGCGGCGCCGGCCTCAGGCCGCACTCTCCTCGTCGCTCTCGATCCCCGCGGCCCGGAAGATCTTGCGCTGGATCTGACGGTTGAAGGCATCCCACTTCATCTTCATCTCCTGAGGGTCGGTGGTGCCTTCCAGGAAGCCGGTCGGGATCTCGAACCCGCCGGCCCGGGCGCGGCCACCGCCGTAGTAGCGTCCGCGAAAGTCGGTGCCCAGCGCGTTCTTGAGGAACTGGTCCACGTCCAGGGTGAGCTTGGACGTGCGCACGCTCCCCACCACCACCTCCCGCTCCCCCTCGCCGAGGAGGATGCCATAGCAGATGGCCGTGTGCACGTTCTCCTCGGTCAGCAGGAAGTCCGTTGCCTGAGGAATCGCGTCCCGGTCGGCATGGCGCAGGTATCCGACGCCGGCCAGCGAGAGCCCGCCCCTCACGATCCGCTCCGTGAGCGCCACCCGGATCACTTCCATGGTGCCCCGGCTGCGCTGCACCCGCAGGATCGACTCGAGGAGCTGCGGGTCCATCAGCGGGCTCAGGTACGCGCCGGCGATGTACTCCTCCGGGCCGGCGCGGATGAAGCCGTTCGTCTCGCTCCGCAGCCCGTGGTTCAGCGCGGTCGCCAGATTCACGTGGTGCGGGTTGTCCGGCTCCAGCGTCAGGATCTCTCCGCTGCGGAGATAGTCGACCATGATCGTCGCCGCGGCGCCCACCGGACGGATGTCGCTGAACTCGGGCTCGAGCACGCCCTGCGGCGCGTGGTGGTCGATGATCGCGAGCGTGCGGACGCCGGCCTCCTGGAGCCGGTCGGTCAGCCGCGTCGTCGTGCCCTGGTTGTCGATGAAGACCGCGCCGTCGTACCGGTCGAGGGGGAGCGCATCGGTGAAGCGCGTCAGCTCGATGTCGAGCAGGTGGATCAGCGCCTGGTTCTCCTGGTGGCTGACGCGCCCCTCGTAGACGAGGTCCGTGTCGATGTCGAACTGCGCGGCCATCATCTGGTAGGTGACGCCCGAGGAGATCGCGTCCGGGTCGGGGTAGTCCTGCAGTGCGACGATGTGCCGCTCACCGCGGTGCGCGCGCAGGAACTCGGCGAACGCCCGGGCTCGCTCGACGTCGCCGATGTGCATCTGGCCCCGGGTCGGCACCGCGGGGATCTCGCGCAGCGGTCGCGCCATGGATCGTCCCTCAGTCCGCCGCCTGGTCGGGAACGTGCCCGATGTCGGGCCGGACGTCGTCGCCGGGCTCGTGCTCGGGCTTCCCCATCAGGCGGCGCAGCTCCTCGCGTTCCACGATTTCCTGCTCGAGCAGACGCTGCGCCAGCTCCTCCAGGATCTCCCGATCCCGTTGCAGCAGGTCGAATGCCCGGTCGTGCGCCTCGCTGATGAGCCGCCGGACCTCCGCGTCGATGACCCGCGCCGTCTCGTCGCTGTACCCGCGCCCCATCTCCTCCGCCGGCTGCGCCCCGCGTCCATCCAGGAACAGCGAAGTGCGACGCGAGGAGAGGTGGACCGGGCCGAGTCGCTCGGACATGCCGAACTCGGTGACCATGCGCCGAGCGATCTCGCTCGCACGCTCGAGGTCGTTCCCCGCGCCGGTCGAGACCTCGCCGAAGACCAGCTCCTCGGCCGCGCGGCCGCCCAGCAGCACGGCCAGCCGGTCGAGGAGTTCCTGGTGACGCAGGAGATAGCGGTCGTCCGTGGGTAGCTGCTGCGTGTAGCCGAGCGCGCTCACGCCGCGCGGGATGATCGAGATCTTGTGCACCGGGTCCGCCGTCTCGACCCGCTCGGCGACGATCGCGTGGCCCGCCTCGTGGTATGCGACGATGCGACGCTCCCGCTCGTCGATCAGCCGGCTCTTCTTCTCGAGCCCCGCGACCACGCGGTCGATCGCTTCGTCGATCTCGTCCATGGTGACGGCGCTCTTGTCGCGCCGCGCGGCCAGGAGCGCCGCCTCGTTCAGCAGGTTCGCCAGGTCCGCGCCGACGAAGCCCGGCGTCCGCTTCGCGACCTCGGACAGCTCCACTTCGGGCGCGAGCTTGATCCCCGCCGCGTGCACCCGCAGGATCGCCTCTCTCCCGCGCTTGTCCGGCCGGTCGACGACGACCTGCCGGTCGAAGCGGCCCGGCCGCAGCAGCGCCGGGTCCAGGATCTCGGGCCGGTTCGTCGCCGCCATGATGACCACGCCGCTGTTCGGGTCGAACCCGTCCATCTCGACCAGGAGCTGGTTCAGCGTCTGCTCCCGCTCGTCGTTCCCGGCGACGCCGCCGTGGCCCCGGCTCTTTCCCGCCGCGTCCAGCTCGTCGATGAAGACGATGCACGGCGCCTTGGCCTTCGCCCGCTCGAAGAGCTTCCGCACACGCGACGCGCCCACGCCGACGTACACCTCGACGAACTCGGAGCCGTTGATCGAGAAGAACGGCACGCCCGCCTCGCCCGCGACCGCGCGCGCGAGCAGCGTCTTCCCCGTCCCCGGCGGGCCGACCAGCAGCACGCCCTTCGGGATCCGCGCGCCAAGCCGCGCAAAGCGCTCCGGGTTCTTCAGGAACTCGACGACCTCGACCAGCTCCTCCTTCGCCTCGTCCGCGCCGGCCACGTCCGCGAACGTCACGCCCGTCCCCTCCTCGCCCACGATCCGCGCGCGGTTCTTCCCGACCGTCATCACGCCCTGGGCGGGGTTGATGCGACGGAGCATCCAGACCCAGAAGAGGATCAGCAGCCCGAGCGGGAGCAGCCACCCGAGCGCCTGGCCGAACCACCCCTCCGTCGCGCCCTCGTACTCGACGCCGTTCGCCTCGAGGAGGGGGACCAGCTCCTCGTCCTCCGGGACGCGCACCGCGGTCAGGACGCGCGGCATCCCGGGGCGGTAGACGCTGTCGGCGACGGTCGCCCGCAGGATGTCGTTCCCGACGCGGACCTCCTGGATCTGCCCCGCGGCGATCCGCGCCTTCATCTCGCTGTAGGAGATCCGCGCCGTGTCCTGCTGGCCGAGCAAGTAATTGATGCCGAGGAGGATCAGGAAGGCGAGGAGGAAATAGAAGATGGAGAAGCGCGTACGACGGTCCCCCATCGGGCCGGCGCCGCCGGCCCGCCGATCCGCCATCCCCTGCCGCCGGTCGCCCGATCGCCGGCGGTCTCCGAGCCCTTCGCGTCGTTCGCGCTTCATCCCGCGCGGACGCGGGCAAGGATTGTACCCGCCTCAGGGCGTGGATCGCTCGCGCGGGTGCGAATCGGAGGCGGCGGCGCACCTTTGTCCGCGGCGCCGCGCCGCGACGGGCCGAGGTCGAAGAACAAACCGCGCCGCTGGTTGGGCCGACGGCGCGGGCGTGCGATGGGCCGGTTCAGCGACTATCCGTCACAAAATCCGGTTCGCCACGAACGCGCCGATCACGGCGAGGGTGAGCATGTACGCCCACTGGAGCGCGGGCCATTTCCAACCGCCCGTCTCGCGCCGGCTGACGGCGATCGTGGAGATGCACTGGAGCGCGAACGCGAAGAAGACCATCAGCGCGACGCCGCTCCCCAGGTCCAGGTCCTGCCGGAGCCGGTCCCGCAGCTCGGTCGAGGTCTCCGTCGCCTCCTCGATCCCGTAGATCGTGCCGAGCGTCCCGACGATGACCTCCCGCGCCGCGAGCGACGAGATGATCCCCACGCCGATCCGCCAGTCGAAGCCGAGGGGCTCGATCACGGGCTCGATGACTTGGCCAATGCGGCCGAGCGCGCTGTCGTCCACCTCGGGCGCGGCTCCATCGACGCGCGGGAACTGCGTGAGCGCCCACAGCACGACGGTGACGGTCAGGATGACCCGCCCGACCCGCCGCAGGAAGATCCGGGCCCGGTCCAGGAGCCGGATCGCCAGCGACCGCAGCGTCGGGAGCCGGTACGGCGGGAGCTCCATCATGAACGTCGTGCTCTCGCCGCGCAGCAGCGTGCGCTTGAGCAGGAACGCCGTCCCGACCGCCGCCAGCGCGCCCAGGAGGTAGAGCCCCAGCAGCGTCGCCGCCCGGGCGCCGAGGAACGGGCCGAGCACCGGGCGGTCCGGGATGAACGCCGCGATGAGCATCGTGTAGACGGGCAGCCGCGCCGAGCAGGTCATGAACGGCACCACGAAGATCGTGGCCAGCCGGTCCCGCTCGTCCTCCACCGTGCGCGCCGCCATGATCGCCGGCACGGCGCAGGCGTACCCCGACAGCAGCGGCAGGAACGCCCGCCCCTGGAGCCCGACCCTGTACATCATCCGGTCGGCGATCACCGCCGCCCGCGCCATGTACCCGGAGTCCTCCAGGATCCCGATGAACAGGAAGAGGATGAGGATCTGGGGGAGGAAGACGACGACGGAGCCGACCCCGGCCCATACGCCGTCGATGAGGAGCGACCGGATCCAGTTGTCCGGGAGCCTCTCGCCGAGCCAGGCGCCCGAGACCTCGACCAGCGTCTCGATCCCGTCCATGAACGGCTCGGCCCAGGCGAAGATCGCCTGGAAGACGAGGGCGACGACCACGAAGAAGATGAGCGGCCCCCAGACCTTGTGGAGGAAGACCGCGTCCAACCGCTCGGTGAGCCACGAGGGCGCCGGCGGCGTGTAGCGCGCCTGCCTCGCGATCCCCCGGATCCTGCCTCGCCGGTCGACGTAGGTCTCGAGGACCGGGAGCTCGATGCGACGCGGGCGGGCGGTTCGCGCGGCGGCGCTCCCCGCGGACGACGCCGCGGCAGCGTCGCCCGCGGGCACCGCGGCGGCGCTCGACGCCGTCGGCCGTGCCCCCGTCGCATCCGCTTCAGGGCCGGCTGCGCCCGCGGCGACGGCAGCCACTTCCGCCGTTCCCGCCACCTGCCCCGCCGCCACCCGCTCGAGGAACGCCCGGACCCGGTCCAACCCTTCGCCCGCCCGCGCGTTCGCGCGAACGACCTCCACTCCCAGACGCTCGGCCAGCGCGTCCGCATCCACGCTTCCGCCCCGCTGCTCCAGCTCGTCCGACATGTTGAGCACGAGCAGCGTCGGGAGGCCCAGCTCCAGCACCGGCTCGACGAGCATGAGCTGCGGCTCGAGCCGCGTGCTGTCGACCACGAGGAGGACCGCGTCCGGCTGCGGCATGTCCGGCGCGCGGCCCTCCAGCACGTCCTTCGCGACTTTCTCGTCCAGCGAACGCGCCGCGAAGCCGTGGACCCCGGGCAGGTCCACGAGCCCGACCTCGCGCCCGTCGGACATGCGCACGTGCCCGAGGCGCTTCTCGACCGTCACGCCGGGAAAGTTCGCGACCTTCTGCCTGAGCCCGGTGAGCTGGTTGAAGAGCGTCGACTTCCCGGAGTTCGGCGGCCCGACCAGGGCGACCAGTACACTGCCGCTCCGCGCGTCCCCCGATTCGGATTCCACGCGCGTGCCGGCCGTGGCAACGCCGCACTCGTCCATTCGACTTCTATCCTCGAACGCCGC
>VSDC01000005.1:0-22497 GCA_047459275.1 Gemmatimonadota bacterium | reverse complement strand
GGGTACAACCTGGACGGCAACGATCCGCGTGACGTCGACGAGCAGGTGGCGGGTCCGCAGAACGCGGCTGCCCGCAGCGGGGCGATCTGGATCGGCCAGTACAACGCGATCCGGCACATCAACACGTACCTCGCGGCGCTTCCGAACGCCACGGGGTTGAGCGAGGCGGAAGTCCGCGCCTCGATGGGCTTCGCGAAGACGCTTAAGGCGTGGCACTTCGCTCGCCTCGCCATTCGCACCGGCGAGCTCGGCATCCCGATCGACGTGGACCGTCCGATCAGCGAGGAGCCGGCGCCGTTCGTCTCGTTCGCGGATGCCCTGGAGTACGTGTCGGACCTCCTGGACGAGGCGCGCGACGACCTCGTCGCCGCCGGTGGCGCGGCATTCCCGTTCCCCGTGGCGCCCGGGTTCGATGATTTCGACACGCCTGCCCGGTTCCTCCAGTTCAACCGGGCCCTGGCCGCCAAGGTGCTGGTGTACCGGGCGACGTTCAACGACTGCTCCGCCTGTTGGGCCCAGGCCGCGACGGCGCTGAGCGAGTCGTTCATCACCGACGCGGGACTCCCCGGGTCGCTGTCGCTGGGCGTGTACTACGGCTACACCGGCCTGGCGGACGAATTCTCGAACCCGATCACGGAGCCGCTCTCGGGCAACCAGCTCTGGGTTCACAGCTCGATCGTGACGGGCGTTCAGCGCCGCGGCGACGGCTCTCCCGACTTGCGTTTCACGCGCAAGGTCATGGATTCCGGCCGCGTGCACACCTACAAAGAGCTGACCGGCACGCACAAACCGGTGTTGTACAACAATCCATCCAACCGGGCGGAGCCGAACCCCGCCGCGTGGGTCCCGTGGATCACGAACGAGGAGCTGCTCCTGCTCCGCGCCGAGATCCGCTGGCACACCGGCGACAAGGCCGGCGCGATCAGCGACATCGACCTCATCCGTCAGCACGCGGGCGGGCTCGATCCGTCGTCGCTGACCCCGGCCAGCTCCGACGACGAGTTCATCGACGAGCTGCTGTACAACCGGCTCTACTCGTTGATGTGGTCGCAGGGAGTGCGCTGGATCGACGCCCGGCGCTATGACCGCCTGGACACGCTGCCGATCGATCGGCCGGGCGACCAGATCTTCACCAACATGCTCGTTCCGGCCGCCGAGTGCGCCGCGCGCGGGCACGACGTCCCGTGTACCCCGCTGACGGCGCAGTCGAACTGATCGCGGACGGCGTCCGCGGCTCGCGGCGAAATGCCGGCCGCGGCTGACCTGTGTGGTCAGCCGCGGCCGATCGCCCGCGTCGGTCGAGCAGGCCGGTGCGACGCATCGCCCACGATGGCGCGCCGCGATCGAGAACGTCGGTCGAAGCGGCCGGGCGCGTCGTCGGCAATGATCGTCGTTCGGCCGAAACGGAAGGGCCGGCGCCCATCGGCGTATGCCTCGCGGAGCGCATGCCTCGCAGAATCCGATCCGCCAGGATCGCCGCGCGCCCTCTCCCCTCTCGGGCACACCGACCCGGCACGGTCGAAACCCGCGCGGATCAGCGCTTCACCAGCACCACGCGAATCCGGGTCCCGCCGAAGGTGCGATCCCCCTCCAGCCGTCCATCGCGCACGACGAAGGGCATGTCCCGTACGAAGGTGTCAGCCGCATGGGAGAACCGGACGGTATCGCCGACCAGAGTCCAGGTGCCGGTGAGGTCTGCATCGAAGTCGCCCCCGTCCTCATCCATTCCCGGGACGAAAAGGCGACCCTCGGTCGTGCCATCCGTCGCGAGCGTGATCGTGAGCGAGGCGCCTCGCTCGAGCCAGTCGATCGTCTCGCCGCCTTCGGTGGTCGTGAACGTGATGGCGCCAAGCGTTTGCTCCGCTACGTACTCGCCGGCCACCATTGTCATGGTGAGTCGCGGCTCCGCGGGGTCGTCGCCGCATGCGATCAGGAGCAGCGCGGCAGCGAGTGGCGCGGGGACGAAACTCCGTATGCTTCTGAACATGGTGACGGGCTCCTGCATGGGGGTGCGGTGGTAGGTGCGCCGGCGCCGGGCTCATGCGCGCCAACGCCAAGTCTTCATTGGATAATGCCTGACGGCGGGCCATTCTGACACCGAAACACCACCGGTCGCATTGCCCCGTGCCCGGCCATCCCACCCGCACAGCGGGACGCGCGACGCGCCGCGTAGCCGCCTGCGGCGACAGCGGGCTATCCCCCGCGCCGCGGCGCCTCCTGCGGCGACACCGGGCCATCCCACCCGCGCCGTGGCGCGCCTCGGCTCTGACGCGCTGGCCCGGATCAGCGCGCGGCATCGGACCCGCACGGCGGAATCTCTTCGGCCGGGTACCCACCCGAACGGAGAAACGAATTCAAGAGCTCCGCGACCACCCGGGCCGGCACCAACAATTCCTGCAGACAGAGCGCGACGGTGGTCGGCAGGGGAGGATCGGGCACGCGTCCGGCGGCCGCGCCGCCGCGCCGACGGGGTCGGCACCGAATCTCGCCTCACGACGCGGCGATCCCCTTCACGATCGCCCCATCCCCGCTGTGGGAACTACGCGAACGATACCGCGGGTGCCTGGTCCGGCCTGACCGGGATCCGAACGTTCCACTCCCGGTCGGGCGGCGTCTGCCCCCGCACCAGATGAGCGTTGAGCCGACGGAGCTCCTCGAGGTCGACGTTCTCCTCCTCCGCGATCTCCTCCAGCGACTTGCCCGGCTCGACGCGGATCTCCTCGAATCGCATCGGCGCCTCGTAGCGAACGTTCTTGAAGCCGTACGCCTCCGGATCCTTGGCGATGTGCCCCACCGCCAGCATGATCGGCACGTAGTCCCGCGTCTCGCGGGGGAGGTACTCGCCGATCTCCCAATAGAGCGACTCGTCCCCGCGCCTGCCGCCGGCACGCTCGTTCAGGATCCGCTCCACACGATTCTCCCCGGTGTTGTACGCGGCCGCGGCCAGGTACCAGCTCCCGAAGCGGTCGTACAGCTCCTGAAGGTAGTCGAGCGCGGCGTCCGTGGACTTGATCGGGTCGTTCCTCTCATCCACGTACTCCGAGACCTCGAGCCCGTACCGCCGCCCGGTCTCCGCGACGAACTGCCAGATGCCCGACGCGTGCGCCCGGGAGTACGCGGTCGGATCGAAGCCGCTCTCCGCCATCGCGAGGAAGACCAGATCCCGAGGCATCCCGCGCTCTTCCAGCTTTGCCTGGATCATCGGCGCGTAGTACCCGAGGCGCTGGAGCCACTGCTCCGTGCGGTCCCGCTTCTCCTTGGTCAGGAAGTCGATCCAGTAGTCCACCCGTTCGTTCCGCTCCACCGGAAGGTCCCATTCGCTCCCGACGATCGTCTCGGTCACGGGCGAGGCCTCTCCCGTCATCGCGGCGGCCGCAATGCGCCCCCGGGCGGCACCGTTCCCGGTCTTGGGCGTGGCCTTCCCCAACCCGATCAGCCCCAGGAGCCCTGCGATCAATCCGACGATCGTCCTGCGCTTGCCATCTTTTGCCATGGACCCCTCCGGCGGCCTCGATTGTCCGGCGCAAGCCGCATGTTTTCAATGGGTTATGCAGCAAGAAGCGTTCTTGCGACCCGGTAGCGGGCAAAGAACGAAGCCGTGCGGAGCCTGTCCTGAGACCGCAGAACGGGAGCGGTCCCGGGGAACGGCCGCGGGGCCAGCGCGGTACGAAGGCGAGTCCGGCCGTGGGGAGATTCGCCCCGCCGCCACTCGACCTCGGCGGGGCGAGACCAGCCGCTGTGGAATCGGAAGCAATCACCGATGAGAAATGCACCGCTGCGGGTGACACCCGGTGGCATCGCCGCGACGATCCTGGTTCTCATCGTCGCCGCGGTCTGCGTCCGCCTCGGTTTCTGGCAACTCGACCGGCTGGAGTGGCGCACCGAGCGCAACCGCGCCGTGGCCGAGCGGCTGGCGCAGCCGACCTTGCCGATCACGTCCGCCCGGCTCGATACCACCGGCCTGACGTACCGGCGGGTCGAGCTACGTGGCGAGTTCGACGAGACCCGCTCCTTCGTCCTCGCCGGCCGCACGTTTCAGGGGATGCCCGGCGTACACGTGGTCTCGCCGCTCCGCCTGGAGAACGGCGACGTGGTGCTGGTCAACCGGGGGTGGGTCCGGGCGCCCGACGCCGCCACCGTCGATCTCCGCCCCTTCCGTGTCGAAGGGCCCGTCCGGTTGACCGGGATAGTCGTCCCCTTCTTCCCGAAGCGGGCACCCGGTGAGCCGGACCGCCGGACCGGTTCCGGCGAGGCGATCCGCGTCGCCCCTCAGACGGCCGACCACGATGCCGCGCCCGTGTGGTTCCGCCCCGATGACGACGCCGTGCGCGCGTCGCTCCCGTACCCGGTCGCCGACTTCATCGTGCAGGCGCTCCCCGAGGACGGCGCGGGCGACGCCGACGCGAGCCAGCCCATCCGGCTCGGGCCGCCGGAGCTGGATCGCGGGCCGCACCTGAGCTACGCGATCCAGTGGTTCTCCTTCGCGGCCATCGCACTGATCGGGTGGACCATCGTGGTCGTACGACGCTGGACGGCCGAAGAGCGGCGCCAGACCGTCGAAAACCCGGGCGCCCGCGTCTCCCCGCCTCAGTGAGTCACCACACCGCCCAGTTCGTGAGCGGGAGGTAATTCTCCACGTTCATCTCCACCGTCTGGCCCGGCTGAACGAAGATCGGCTCCGTCGTGAAGGTCACCGTCGAGCCGATCGGGTCCAGGATCAGGCGCACGTTCGACGAGGACGCCAACAACCCGGCCGGGAGCCGGAACATTGCCTCGCCCATGCTGGTGACCATGCCGAGCCTGGTCCGGACGGTGCCGTTCAGCAGGTACACCGTCACATCGGACCAATTGAAGTTCTTGACCCTGACCACGACTTCTTCCGCTCCGTACCGTACGGCCGCGACGTCTTGGCTCGGCGAGGAGGCGCACGCACCGAATCCGGCGAGCAACATACCCAGGGCGATTCTATGGAGAAGCTGGCGCTGCATCTGACCTACTCCGACTACGGACGCGAAACGATTCGAGGCGCCGATTGGGCGCCTCGCGTGAACGGGTGGGGCCACCCGCCAAATGTTTCCTCACAAGATGCGTGCCGGGACCGGCGCGGGGTCGGATTAGCATGCACGGGTGCGCGCTGGCGGGTCGTCCCATTGGGGGAGCATATTCGGAACGCGGATGGGTAGTGCGGGTAGCACAGGAGTAACGCGTTTACCCTCGGGCCTCGGCACGCAACGCGGCGCGGGGACATCGTTCTTGGTGCCAGGAGGTGCGCACGATGGACGGGCGGGATCCGGAGCGGCCCAATCCTCCGGATGAAGCGCGCCGGCCGGCCGGGCAGGACGGCCCGGCCGCCGGGCTGGCCGTCTTGCATCTCGGCGTCGAGGGGATGGATTGCAGCTCCTGCGCGGCCACGGTCGAGAAGGCGCTACGCAGCGTCGACGGCGTGCGGGACGTCCGGGTGGACCTGCTGGGTGGCCGGGTGACGGTGTCGTACGCGGCCGGATCGGCGACGCGGTCCGACCTCGCGCGTGCGGTCACGCGAGCGGGGTACCGGGTACGAGACGAGGCGCCAGCCGTCGCTCCGGCAAAGCCATCGCTACCGATCTACACGAAGGCCGCGGGCCCAGGCCCGACCGGGCTGGCGGGAGATCCGAAGGCTGCCGCCATTGCAGCACCTGCCGCCAAGGTCGCCGGCCCCGCCGCGGAGGTCACGGGCTCGCCTACCGTCGCCGGGGGCGCCACCATTTCCGAACCCTCCGCCGCCACCGCCGGCGCGTTCGCCAGAATCACCGAGCTCTCCGCCCGCATGCGGTCCGCGTGGGCGCGCCGCGGCCGCCTCGCGCTCGTGGTGGCTTCGGGCCTGTGCTGGGCGCTCTCGCTCGTCGCCGACCACGTCCTCGAAGCAAGGGCGGCGGCCGCGGCGCTCGCCATCGCCGCGATCGTCCTCGGCGGGCGCTACATCGTGCCCAAGGGGCTGCGCGCCGCCCGGACCGGCGCGCTGGACATGAACTTCCTCATGACGCTCGCCGCGGCGGGCGCGCTCGCGATCGGCGAGTGGGGCGAGGCGGCGACGGCGATGTTCCTCTTCGCCGTCGCGCAACACCTCGAGGCCGCCTCCATGGAGCGCGCCCGCCGCGCCATCCGCGCCCTCATGGATCTCTCGCCCGCCGAGGCGACCGTGATCCGCGACGGCGCCGAGGTCCGCGTCCCCGCCGCAGAGGTGCGCGTCGGCGAGGTCGTGATCGTGCGCCCGGGGGAGAAGATCCCCGTCGACGGCCGGGTCCTCGCCGGCGTCTCCGAGGTCGACCAGTCGCCGATCACCGGCGAATCGATCCCGGTCCTCAAGGAGCCGGGCGCGGAGGTCTTCGCCGGCACCCTCAACGGCGACGGCGCCCTGGAGGTGCGCGCCGAGAAGCCGGCCGAGGACACGACGCTCGCCCGCATCATCCACTCCGTCGAAGAAGCGCAGGCGACGCGTGCGCCGAGCCAGACCTTCGTCGACCGCTTCGCCCGCGTCTACACGCCCGCCGTGGTGGCCGGAGCCGCCCTCATCGCCGTCGTCCCGCCGCTCGTCGCCGGAGCCGCGTGGGGCGATTGGTTCTACCGCGCGCTCGTGCTCCTCGTCGTAGCATGCCCGTGCGCGCTCGTGATCTCGACGCCGGTCACCATCGTCTCGGCACTCGCCGGCGCCGCCCGCGACGGGATCCTGATCAAGGGCGGCCTGCACCTCGAGAACGCCGGCCGCGCCCGCGTCGTCGCCCTCGACAAGACGGGAACGCTGACCGAGGGCCGGCCGGAGGTCGTCGACGTCGTCGCCTGCGACGGCACCGACCCCCGCGAACTCATCGCCCTCGCGGCCGCCGCCGAGGCCCGCAGCACGCACCCGCTCGCCCGCGCGATCCTCCGCCGCGCGGAGGAGGACGGCTGCCCGATCCCGCAGGCGACCGACGCCGTCGCGATCCCGGGCAAGGGCCACCGGGCGCGCGTCGGGGACACGGAAGTCCTCGTCGGGAGCGAACGGCTCTTCGTGGAGCTGGGCGTCGACCTCGCGCCGCACCGCGCCCTCCTCGACACCCAGGCCGCCAGGGGGCGCACCGCGGTGATCGTCGCGACCCGAGCGGCAGGCGACGTGGCCGCTCCCCGCCTCCGCGGCGTGATCGCCATCGCCGACCGCGTCCGCCCCGCCGCCGGATCGGCGCTCCGCGCGCTGCACGCCGCCGGGATCCAGCGCGTCGTCATGCTCACCGGGGACCATGGGGCGGCGGCGCACACAGTTGCCGACACCCTCGGCGGCGCCGGCATCGGAGTCGACGAGGTCCGTGCCGGGCTGCTCCCCGAAGAGAAAGTCGCCGCCGTGCACGAGCTGCGTGAGCGCTACGGCCGCGTCCTCTTCGTCGGCGACGGGATCAACGACGCCCCCGCCCTCGCCGCCGCGGACGTTGGAGTCGCCATGGGCTCCGCCGGAACCGATGTCGCCCTCGACACCGCCGACATCGCCCTCATGGCCGACGACCTCTCGCGCCTCCCGGTCGCCATACGGCGCGCCCGCAAGGCCGAGAGGATCGTCCGCGCCAACATCGCCTTCGCCCTCGGCACCAAGGCCGTTTTCGTCGCGCTCGGAGCGGTCGGCGCCGCGACGCTCTGGATGGCCGTGCTCGCAGACATGGGCGCGAGCCTGCTCGTCGTCGCGAACGGTCTGAGGGCGCTGCGCGCTTGAGGCAAAGCCGCCACGCCGCCGGGTCTCCGGACCGCTTCCAGACGGCCAGCCCCGTCGGGCAGCGGGAATCGCCGATGGAGTCGACCCCGATCGCCCGGTACGGAGGCGCGGCCGGACTATGGACAAGCGAGCAGATCTGTGGAGGAGACGCCGGTCATTTCCCGACCGCCACCGTCCGCGATCCGAAGATGTCCGGCACGGTCACCCGCTCCCCTCCCGCGCGGCGGGACTCCTCGGCAAGGAATGCCAGCACGTGACTCGGCAGCGACGTCTCGAGCGACGTCATCACGTCCTCGTGCTCGCCGGTGGTCAGGTGCGCGTGCAGCGCTTGCAGCAGCGCGAGGTCGCCGCCGCCGTGGGCGTCGGCGTAGGCAGGGAGCGGGATCTCTTCGACGACGAGTTCATCTTTGCGGCCGGTGAAGTGGGAGACCTCGAGACGGTTGCGCCGCAGATCGCCGAAGAGCTCGGCCTCGTCGAAGCGGATCGTGATCTTGCGCGTGTTGTCGGCGGTGTGCGCGAAGAGGCCGAAGTTCGCGATCAGGCCGTCATCGAACTCGAGCGTCACGGTCTGGACGTCGCACACATCGTTGTCGCAGCGCCAGACGCAACGGCCGTAGGGCCCGGACTCGAGCGCCCGGCGGCGGGCCTCGATGGACGTCTCGCCCGGCGCGACGACGTCGAACGGCCACTCATCCCGATCGTTCAGGTAGAACCGGGTCGCGCTGTAGAGGCACGTCTCCTGGCGCGGGCACGCGACGCAGCGGTCGGCGGCATCCGGCGGCGCGTTCGCCTCGGTGAAGTAGGTGAGTGCGCCCTGAGAGGCGAGTGCGGTCACTCGCCGGCCGATCAACCAGACCAGGATATCGAGGTCGTGCGAGCTCTTGGTCAGGATGATCGGCGCCGAGTCGGCCGCGCGCCGCCAGTTCCCTCGCACGTAACTGTGCGCGAAGTGCCAGTGCCCGACGTTCTCCGCGAGCTGTACGTACCGCACCGCGCCGAAGCGCCCCTCATCGATGAGCTCCTTGATCCGACGGAAGAACGGCGCGTAGCGCAACACGTGCGCGACGAAGATACGATTGCCATACGTGTGCTGGAGGTCGAGGAGCTGGAGGCAGTCGGCGAGGTTTGTGGCGATCGGCTTCTCGAGGAGCACGTCGTAGCCGTGAGCAGTGACGGCACGACACACATCGAAGTGCGTCGGGTCGGGCGTGCAGATGAAGACGACATCGGCGAACCGGGGGACCGCGAGCAGCTCGTCGATGTCGGCAAAAGCACGCTGCGGCGGGATCCGGTACCTGCGCTGGAACTCCGCGCGCCGCGCCGGATCCGGCTCGACCACACCGCAGAGGGAGAAGCCGGTGTCGTACGTCGCGATCAGCTCGGCGAAGACGCGGTTCCCCCGCGCGCCCGCACCGATGATGACAACGTCCCTCATCCCGGCTCCGACATCATCTCGACCGGCTCCGCTCCGGGCTCGCCCGCGAGGATCTCCCGCACCGCGCGCGTGCCGCGCAGGGTCGACCAGACCGCGGCCCCGCCGACGGCGATCAGCAGGGAGCCGAGAGCCGTGCGGCCGAAGATCAGGTGGCCGCCGCCGAAGGTCAGCCCGAATACCGCGACGTTCCCCATGACCCATGCGCCAGCCAGCCGGCCCATCGCCCGGCGCGGCGCCGTGCCGCCGATCTCGCCCCACCACCCCGGCGGCCGGACGCGGGCGACGAAACGCTCCAGGTGCTCGCGCGGGACCGGCGGCGTGAGGAACGTCGCCACGAGCGAGGCGACGGTCGCGAGGGCGACGATCACGACCAACAGGTACTCGTCGCGCACGTCGGGGAAGGCGGAGTACAGCACGAACGCCGCGACCGTCGCGACGGTCATCCCCGCGATCTCCGTCCACGCGTTCACGCGCCACCAGACCCAGCGCAGCATCGCCGGGAGCCCGAGCCCCGCGCCGAGGGCGACGAAGAACTTCCACGCGCCCTCGATGCTCGAGATGCGACTCGCGATGACGACGGCGAGCAGGGAGATGAGGACCACGGTCACGCGGCTCACCGCGACCAGCTCACGCTGGGAGGCGTGGGGCCGGAGGAAGCGGAGGTAGATGTCGTTGACCAGGTAGCTCGAGCCCCAGTTGATGTGCGTGTCGACCGTGCTCATGAAGGCCGCGAGCAGGCCGGCGAAGACCAGGCCGACCAGACCAACCGGCAGGAGTTCGGCCATCAGCGCGGGGTAGGCCATCTCCCGGTCCGCGGCGACCATCTCCGCCAGCGGCCCGGTGCCGGCCGCGCCGATCGGGTAGATCACGAGCGCCACGAGCCCCACGAGGACCCACGGCCAGGTGCGCAGCCCGAAATTCGCGACGATGAACCACATCGAGCCGCCCTCTGCATGCGCGTCGCTCCTCGCTGTGAAGACCCGCTGCGCCAGGTACCCGCTCCCGTCGCTGAAGTACTGCGCCCACCACTGCACGGCCAGGTAGATGAGGAAGACCTGGACCGGCAGCCACGTCGCATCGCCTCGCGGCACGAAGGCGAGGATCCGATCGGGGTCCTGGTAGTGCAATGCGAGTCCGTCCTTCAGCCCGGCGATCCCGCCGACCGCCTGCACCGCCAGGTACGCAAAGGCGATGCTCGCGGCCATCGCGATCACGAACTGGACCAGGTCCGTCAGGATCACCCCGCGGATCCCGCCCATCGTCGAGTACAGCGTGACGAGCCCGAAGAGGGCGAGAACGGTCAGTGTGTCGTTCATCGTGCCGAAGAGGAGCCACGAAGGCCACGCCGCCGACAGTGCGCCGAAGAACTCCTCGCCGAGCCAGACCTCCCAGTGTACGAACGGCGCGGTGATCTTCGACATCGCGCGGATCACCCACCCCAGCACGATCCCGTTGATCAGCACCGCGAAGAAGATCGCCTTGAAGCCGCGGAGCAGCGTCGCGCCGGACCCGGTGTAGCGCAGCTCGATCAACTCCGCATCGGTGATCACCCGCGCGCGGCGCCAGAGTGCCGCGAAGACGACGGCCAGCGAGACGTACGACGCGGCCCACGACCACCAGAACCAGTTCCCCGCCACGCCGTGGTTCGCGACCAGCCCCGTCACGACCAGCGGCGTGTCCGCGGCGAAGGTGGTCGCGACCATCGAGGTGCCGAGCCACCACCACGGAAGATTCCTCTCGGCAACGTAGTAGGATTCGAGGGACCGGCTCGCGCGGCGCGAGACCAGCGCGCCGATCAGGAGGGCGAAGGCCAGGTAGGCAAAGACGATGGACCAGTCGAGGGTGGTGAGTTCTCTCACGGTTCCGGCTGCGGTTCTCTCCTGTGAAGATCCTTCCGATTGCGCCGCACGGCCGCTCCCACCGGACCGGCCGGCCCTTTGCACCGGCTGGTCCAGCCCCGGGCAGGAGGCGGGTACGGCGTCGTGGCGCGGGGCCGGTGGCGGCGGACCTTCGAGGGGCTCAGCCCACCCCCGCCGCCACGAGCCGGCGCCCGCGGCTCACCCGTTCCACATCGTGCAAGAACGAGTTCGACCAGCGGTGCACGTCGTGACTGAGCACCCGGTCGCGCAGACGCCTCATGCGCGCGGCCCGCTCCGCCCCGGGCATGGCCAGTGCGGCCTCGAGCGCGCGGTCCATGTCATCCGGCGAGTACGGATTCACGAGGATCACGCCCTCCAGTTCAGCGGCGGCGCCGGCGAACTCGCTCAGGATGACGACACCGTCGCCTTCCCACCGCGTCGCGATGTACTCCTTCGCGACGAGGTTCAGCCCATCGCGCAGCGGCGTGACCCACAACACATCCGCCGCGGCGTAGAAGGCGACCAGTTCCTCGCGCGGGAACGAATTGTAGAGGTGGATGACCGGCTGCCATCCGAGCGTTCCGAAGCGCCCGTTGATCCGCCCGACCGCCTCCTCGGTCTGGCGTCGCATCTCCTGGAACTCCTCCATCCCCGTCCGGGTCGGTACGGCGATCTGGACGAAGGAAACCGCGCCGTGCCGGTCGGGGTGCCGCTCGAGGAAACGCTCGAAGCACTCGAGCCGCTCGATCGCGCCCTTCACGTAGTCGAGCCGCTCGGCGCTCAGGATCAACTGCTGCGCGCCCGTCCGATCGCGGATCTCGTCGGCCTTCGCGCGCGTCTCGGGTCGGCGCGCGGCATCGTCGAAGAATTCGACATCGACGCCGACCGGGTAGACGCCGAGCGCGACCTCGTGCTCGCCATAGCGCAGCGACAGCGGATAGCGCGAGACCGAGACGGCCGGACCTTTGTCGACGAGGTCGGTCCCGACGACCGCCTGTGGCTTCGCGCCCATGAACCGTTCGGCGGTGTTCGCGAAATTCAGCGCGTACGACGGAATGTGGAACCCCATCAGGTCCAGGTGCAGGAGTCCGTCGAGCAGCTCCTCCCGCCACGGGATCACGCCGAAGATGTCCGGCGGCGGGAACGTCGTATGGAGGAAGAGCGCGACCGTGACGTCCGGACGACGCCGTTTGATCGACTTCGGCGTCAGCATCAGATGGAAGTCGTTGACCCACACCACCGCCCCGGGCGCCGCCTCCTCACACGCCGTTTCGGCGAACGCCTCGTTCACGCGCTGGTATGTCTCCCACGCCGCCTGCGTGAAGCGTGCACGGTCCAGGAGAGAGAAGAGCACCGGCCAGATCGCCGACGACGTGAAGTCGTAGTAGAAGCTGCGTGCCTCCTCGGGGCTCAGTCCGATGCGACGTACGTCGTACGCCTCCGGGTGGTCCGGCGCGGGGACGCGCACCCGATCGGTGAATGGCGCATCCGCCTCCCGTTCCGACCACGCGATCCACGTCCCCCGTTTCTCGCGCATCACACTGTCCAGCGTCGTGAAGACGCCGTTCGTCTTGCGGCACAGCACCCGTCCCTCCGGCGTCTCGACCTCGGCGTATGGCTCCCGGTGCGACAGGACGATGAAGTCACTCGCCATGGCTCGCCTCCTGGATGAAACCGAAATGTCCGAGCCCCTCGAGGATCCCCGCCGCGCCGTGGCCGGCGGCCACGTAGACGTGCGCCCACCCGGCGACCCGCTCGATCAGCCCCGGTTCCCCGTTCCCGACCACCACACCGCGCAGCCCTGTCTCGAAGAGCGCAAGGTCGTTCAACGTATCGCCCGCGACGACGACGTCGCGCTCCGGTCGGTCGAGCCACGCCAGCACCCGGCGCAGCGTCGTCCCCTTGTTCACCCCGGCCGGCAGCACATCGATGTAGGTATCCGCCGAGCCGATCACCTCCACGCTCAACCCGTCCAACCGCTCCCCGACGCGTGCCAGTGCCGTCTCCATCGCCGCGCCGGCGGCCAGCCAGTACGATACCCGGCGCCGTACGTCCAGAGGCTGCTCGACGACGATGTCGAGTCCCTCGAGCCGCGCACGCACGACATCGCCGCCGGGCCAGCGTGCCTCGATCTCGCGCTCGAGCGCCGAGACCGGCGAGAAATCCGTGCCACGCACGACCGTCGTCCCGACGTCCGCGATCAGCACGTCCGGCGCCGGAAGCGCGGCCTCGGCCATGAGTTCACGCGTCGCGGCGACGCTCCTGCCGGTCACGTAGATCAACAGCGCATCTGGATGGCCCGCCAGCAGGGCCTGAAGCCGTCGACGGTCGTCGGGCGAGCCGCCGGCGAAGGTGCCGTCGAGGTCTGTGGCGAGGATCAGTGGGGACTGCGATAACGGCATTCCAATGGCGATCGTCCGGCAAGAGGCGCAGTGCGATCGTCAGACGCGAACCTAAGTCGATGGCCCGGCGAGCGCAAATCGAGGCTTCGACACGCGGGCCGAGTTTTCTCTCCCGACGCGGACCGGCGCGCGTGAAACCGGGTAGTACCGTATGACCGTCTATGAATGGAGCGGCGCCGGCCGAGGTCGCGGGCGTCCCGCACGACCACACCGGACCTACGAACACACGCGCCCTGCACGCCAGGAACCCCGACGAGAGGAACCGATGATCTGGGCAATCCTCGGCATTCTGATCATGATCCCCGCGCTCTTCATCATCCCGCTCGGGTTGCCCGGGTTGTGGATCATGGTGGCGGTCCTGGCGGCCGGGGCGCTCGCGGGCGAGGTGGGGCTCGCGCCGCTGGCCACGGCGGTCGCGCTGGCGGTCGCGGCGGAGCTCGCCGAGTTCCTGTTTGTCAAGCTGATGAGCGACCGTTACGGCGGCTCGCGCGGCGCGTTCTGGGGCGCGCTCGTGGGCGGGCTCGTCGGCGTCCTCGTCGGCGCGCCGATCCCCGTGATCGGCGCGGTCGTCGCGGGGATCCTCGGCACGTTCCTCGGCGCCGCAGCGGTCACGCTCTGGGAGCAGCGAAATCTTCCTTCCGCCGCCCGCGTCGGCTGGGGCGTCGTCCTCGGCCGGATCTTCGCCATCACGGCGAAGATGGCCGTCGGGGTCGTGATCCTCGTCACCGGAGCGTGGGCGCTGCTGGTCGGCTGAGCGGGCGTCCCCACCCGCGCTGCGGCGGCGCGGCTGCAGCGCTCCGCACGGCTACAGGCGTCGCTGCGCCGCCGGGTTGATGATCTGCTCGGCCAGCCCCGTCAGGCGGTGGTCGGTCTCCCCCTCCTCGTCGAGCGTCTGCTGCAGCAGGCGCGCGGCTTCGTCCATCCCGAGACGCTCCGCGAAGGTGCGCGCCGTGCCGTACCCCGCGATCTCGTAGTGCTCGATCCGCTGCGCCGCGCCGATCAGCCCGGCATCGCGCACCGCGGCGTCGGCTTCCTGCGCGATCAGGTCGCGCCCCTCGCGGATCAGGCCTTCCATCCCCTTGCACTTGTGGCCTTTGGGACTCTCGCCCAGCTCCTCGAAGATCCGCTCGAGGCGACGGACCTGTTCCCGGGTCACGCTCTCGTGCTGTTCGAACGCGTTCCTGAGCGCAGGATGGCTCGCCGCCTCCGCCATGCGCGGCAGAACGTCCAGGATCTGCTGCTCCGCGCTGTAGAGGTCCTTCAGCTCGAACACCAACAGATCCTGCAGGGACCTGAGTTCCATGGGCGCGTCCTCCCGTCGGTGAATGGATTCGTCGACGAAATCCCCGCGCGCCGGCGCCGGGGCGGAGGAGGAGAGTGCAAGAGGGGGGCCGCGTTCAGCCCCGGGTGGCGTCTCCCGCACCAATGCCCTATAGTAGATCCTCTCGCGTTATCACATCCGGATCGACGCCGATCCATAGTTCCCTTCCACCTCAAGGAGGATCGACTATGGCTTACGAGCTTCCGCCGCTCCCCTACGGCTACGATGCCCTGGAGAAGGCGATCGACGAGCAGACGATGCGGCTGCATCACGACAAGCATCACGGCGCGTACGTCAACAACCTGAACGCCGCGCTCGAGGGGCACGCGGAGCTGGCGGCGATGAGCGCGGAGGACCTGATCCGCAACCTCGACCGCGTGCCGGAGAGCATCCGTACGGCCGTGCGCAACAACGGCGGCGGCCACGTCAACCACACGATGTTCTGGCAGATCATGAGCCCCAACGGCGGCGGCGAGCCGACGGGGCCGATCGCCGACGTGATCAACAGCACGTTCGGCGACTTCGAGACGTTCAAGAAGCGCTTCAACGAAGCGGGCGCGAAGCGCTTCGGCAGCGGTTGGGTGTGGCTGGTCCGCACGCGCGACGGCAAGTTCGAGGTCATGAGCACGGCGAACCAGGACAACCCGATGATGGAGGGCCACTACCCCATCATGGGCAACGACGTCTGGGAGCACGCCTACTACCTGCGCTACCAGAACCGCCGTCCCGAGTACCTCGAGGCGTGGTGGAACGTCGTCAACTGGGAAGAGATCAACAAGCGTCTGGAGCAGGCGAAGTAGGCCCGACGGCGACGCTGCAACGGACGGGGCCCGCCGCCCGCGGTTGCGGGTGACGGGCCCTTTGCGTGAACGCCAGGAAGCGAGGGTGCCGCGCGACGCCTCACCGCAAGCCTACGACCGGCACCTCCGCGCGCCGTTGGGCAGCGATCTCGTCAGCGCCCCGCTCAGAGCACGCGGGCCCCACCGTCCCCCGGCGCCGGCCACATTGACGCAACCGCCGCGCGCGCACTAGAATGCGCCCGTTCCCCGATCCAATCCACACGGTCCCGCAACCCCATGCAGACGACCATGCGCGCGATTCCGATCCGAATCATCGCGGCGACGTTCGCCGTCGCGCTCGGGGCGGCGCCCGCACTGGCCCAGGGCCCTAAGCGGCCGCTCGAGCACGAAGACACCTGGAACTGGCGCTCGATCCAGGGCAGCCAGATCTCCCACGACGGGGGCTGGGTGCTCTACTCGACGACCGTCCCGGACGGCGACGCCGAGCTCTTCGTCCACGCGCTCGGCAACCAGACGGTCCACCGCTTCCCGCGCGGCCTCTCCGCCCGCTTCAGCTTCGACTCGCGCTTCGTCGTCTTCACGATCAAGCCGATGGACGCGGTCGTGGATTCGCTGAAGCGCGCCAAGGCGAAGCCGGATGCCATGCCGAAGGACTCGCTCGGGATCCTGGACCTCTCCACCGGCCGGATCCACAAGGTCGAGCGGGTGAAGTCCTTCGCGCTCCCCAGGGAGGGCGCGGGCTGGGTCGCCTTCCTGCTCGAGAAGGACACGGCGCGGGCCGAACCCGCCAAGCCGGACAGCGCGGCGGCCGAGAAGCCGGCGGGCGAAGGTGAGCGAGGCTCCCGCTCGGAGCGGAAGAAGGAGGACGGCACGACGCTCGTGCTCCGCAACCTCGCCACGGGCGAGGAGCGTCGGTTCGACTACGTCGTCGCGTATGAGTTCTCGAAGGACGGCAAGCGGCTGGCGTACGCGGCGTCGAGCAAGGACGGCGCGAAGGATGGCGTCTTCGTCGTCGACGTCGCGAGCGGCCAGGTCACGACCGCGCTCGCCGGGAAGGGCAACTACAAGCGCCTTGCCTGGGACGACGCCGGCCAGCAGCTCGCGTTCCTGACCGACCGTGACGACTACGACGCCAAGCAGCCGTCGTTCTCGCTCTACCTGTGGCGTGCGGGCCGCGGCGAAGCGACGCTGGTCGCCCGCGAGGGCACGCGCGGCATCCGGGAAGGCTGGTGGGTGAGCGAGCATCGCACGCCGAGCTTCTCGAAGAGCGGACGTCGCCTCTTCTTCGGCACCGCGCCGCGCCCGGCGCCCGAGCCGGACGAGGACGAGCTGCCGCTGCCCGAGGAGCGCGTCAAGCTCGACGTGTGGAACTGGAAGGACCCGCTCCTCCAGCCGATGCAGCTCGTCCAGGCCGAGCGGGAGCGCAACCGCAGCTACGTGGCGGTCTACCACATCCCCAACGGGCGGATCGTGCAGCTCGCCGACCAGGAGGTGCCGGAGGTCGTCGTCGTGACGGACGGGGACCCGCGGCGCTTCATCGCGGCGTCGCCGCTCCCCTACCAGAAGCTCATCTCGTGGGACGGCTACTTCTCGGACGTCTACCTGGTCGACGTCGAGACCGGCGCCCGAGAGCTGGTCCTGAAAAAGGTCGAGGGCGGATTCGGCGGGTTCGGCGGCAGCGGCCCGTTCCGCATGTCGCCGTCCGGCCGCTACGCCGCGTGGTACGACGGCCAGAGCCTGGCCTGGTTCGCCATGGACGTGGAACGCGGCGACGTCGTCAACCTGACGGAGACCGTGCCGTACCCGATCTACGACGAGCTGGACGACCACCCGGACGAGCCGCCGGCGTACGGCGCCGCCGGCTGGACCGCGGACGAGAAGTGGTTCCTCGTCTACGACAAGCACGACATCTGGGCGACGGATCCGACCGGCCGTCAGCCGGCGCGCAACATCACGGAGGGCGTCGGCCGTGAGCAGGGGCTGCGCTTCCGCTACGCCCGCCTCGATCCCGAGGAGGACGGAATCGACCCGTCGCGGCCGATCATCCTGTCGGCCTTCGACCTGCGCACGAAGGCGAGCGGCTTCTACCGTGACCGTGTCACGGGCAGCGGCCGGCCGGAGCGGCTGATCTTCGAGGACCGCGCCTTCAGCACCCCGCGCAAGGCCAAGAACGCCGACGTCGCGATCCTGACCCGCATGAGGTTCGAGGAGTTCCCGGACATCTGGGCGACCGACCTGTCGTTCCGCAACATGCGCCGGATCAGCGACGCCAACCCGCAGCAGGCCCAGTTCCTGTGGGGCACCGCGGAGCTGGTCGAGTGGCGGTCGATCGACGGCACGCCCCTGCAGGGGATCCTCATCAAGCCCGAGGGCTTCGATCCGTCGAAGAAGTACCCGATGATGGTGTACTTCTACGAGCGGATGTCCGACGGGCTGCACCAGTACCGCTCGCCCGTGCCCGGCAGCTCGAGCATCAGCTTCAGCTTCTACGCGAGCCGTGGTTACCTGGTCTTCATCCCCGACATCCCGTACAGGATCGGGTACCCAGGCGAGAGCGCGGTTCACGCCGTCGTCCCGGGCGTCCTCGAGCTGATCCGCCGCGGCTTCGTCGACGAGAAGGCGATCGGCGTCCAGGGCCACTCCTGGGGCGGCTACCAGATCGCGTACATGATCACGAAGACGAACATCTTCGCCGCCGCCGAAGCCGGCGCGCCCGTCGCCAACATGGTCAGCGCGTATGGCGGGATTCGCTGGAGCAGCGGGATGAGCCGCATGTTCCAGTACGAGAAGACGCAGAGCCGCATCGGCGGCACGCTCTGGGACGCGCATCAGCGGTTCATCGAGAACTCGCCGATCTTCTGGGCCGACAAGGTCCAGACGCCGCTCCTCATGATGCACAACGACCAGGACGGCGCGGTCCCGTGGTACCAGGGGATCGAGTACTTCGTCGCGTTGCGCCGCCTCGGCAAGCCCGTCTGGCTGCTCAACTACAATGGCGAGGACCACGGGCTGACCAAGTGGCACAACCGGAAGGACTGGGCGATCCGCATGCAGCAGTTCTTCGACCACTTCCTCAAGGGCGCGCCGGCGCCGGTCTGGCTCGAGCACGGCGTGCCGGCCGTGGCGAAGGGGCGGACGCTCGGCCTGGAGCTGGTCACCGAGGTCGCGAACGACAAGCAATAAGACCGGAGGCAAGGAGACGGGCGCCCTGTCGCGCCGCGCGCCTCCGATCCGATGCACGGGCCGGGTGGGGCGAGAGTTGAACGCCCCGCCCGGCCCCGTGTACATTTGGGGCGGCCAACGTCCCTGCGGCCGCGGGTCGTCGCGGCCGCGCAACCTTTTCACCCGGAAGTGGAGAAGCGATGCGGCGAATCCTGGTCACGGGTGCGGCGGGGCAGATCGGCTCCGAACTCGTTCCTGCCCTTCGTGCACGGTATGGTGAGGACGCCGTCGTCGCATCGGATATCCGGCAGCCGACCGGCCCGGTGGCGGAGGGCGGTCCCTTCGAGATCCTCGACTGCCGCGACGGCGCCGCCCTTGCCAGGATCGCCGCACGGTACCGCATCGACACGATCTACCACCTCGCCGCGATCCTGTCGGCCACGGCGGAGCGCGACCCGCATAAAGCGTACGACATCAACATGAACGGTCTGTACGCCGTCCTCGAGGTCGCGCGGGAGCGGGGATGCGCGGTCTTCACGCCCAGCTCGATCGCCGCCTTCGGCCCGTCCACGCCGCCGGACCCGACGCCGCAGGACACGATCCAGCGGCCGACGACGATGTACGGCGTGACCAAGGTCGCCGGCGAGCTGCTGTGCGACTACTACCACCTCCGCTTCGGCGTCGACACGCGCGGGCTGCGCTACCCGGGGCTGATCTCCTACGTCGCGCCGCCCGGCGGCGGGACCACGGACTACGCGGTCGAGATCTTCTACCACGCCCTCGAGCACGGCCGCTACACCTGCTTCCTCGGCCCCGACACGCGCCTCGACATGATGTACATGCCGGACGCGATCCGGGCGGCGATCGAGCTGATGGAGGCCGACCCCGCGCGGCTCCGGCACCGCAACGCCTTCAACGTGACGGCCATGCAGCTCACGCCGGCGACGCTCGCGGATGCGATCGCGCAGCGGATCCCCGGCTTCGAGATCGAGTACGACATCGACCCGGTCCGCCAGGCCATCGCCGACTCGTGGCCGCGTCGCCTCGACGACTCGGCCGCGCGCGAGGAGTGGGGCTGGAAGCCCGCCTACGACCTCGACGCCATGACGGACGACATGCTCGCCCAGCTCGCGAAGAAGCTCGGGCTGCCGCTGGCACCGGCGCGGTGAAACGGCGGGCCCGCGCGGCCCCGGAGTCGTGGGCACGGCGACACCCGGCCCGGCGACACGCGGCCCGAAGTCCTGCGCGGCGCCTCGGAACGGTGAGTACGAACGGAACAGGAGAACGCAATGCCGCTCGACCGAATCACAGAAGTGCTCCAGAACCACGTGGCCGACCTGGAGCGGAAAGGCACGGCCAAGGGCGCGGAAACGGTGGTGACGAAGGTCATCCCGCCCTCCGGCGACCGCGGCCCGCGCTTCCTCCTCGAGGGTCACGGCGATCGCGAGTTCATTCGCATGAACTCCAACTCGTACCTCGGGATGGGGCTCCGCGCCGAGATCATCGAGGCGGAGGAGCAGGGGGCGCGCGCCTTCGGCGCCGGGCCCGGCGCGGTCCGCTTCATCAGCGGGACCTACGCGCCCCACGTCGAGCTCGAGCGGCGTCTTGCGGCGTTCCACGGCCGCGAGGCGGCGATGATCTTCTCGTCCGCCTACGCAACGATCGTGGGCGTGATCACCCCGCTGGTCAGTGCCGAGACGATCGTCATCAGCGACGAACTCAACCACAACTCGATCATCAACGCGATCCGCCTCTCGCGCCCCCTCGACAAGGCGGTCTACCCGCACCTGGACATGGGTGCGCTCGAGAAGGCGATCGAGGCCGCCGCAGGCCGCGCGGAGCGGGTCGTCGTCATCACCGACGGGATCTTCAGCATGCGCGGCGATCACGCGCCCCTCGACGTCATCGTCGATATCGCGCGCCGGCACGATGACAAGTTCCCGGAGAACATCCTCGTCGTGGTCGACGACTCGCACGGCGTCGGCGCCTTCGGCGCGACCGGTCGCGGGACCGAGGAGTACACCGGCTCGCCGCAGGTCGACGTGCTGATCGGCACGCTCGGCAAGGCGTTCGGCGTGAACGGCGGCTACGTCGTCTCGACCGAGGCGGTCATCCGCTACCTGCGCGAGACCGCGCCGTTCTACATCTACTCGAACCCGATCACGCCGGGCGAGGCGACGGCGGCGCTGAAGGCGCTGGAGATCCTCGACAGCCCGCGCGGGCGCGAGCTGCTCGACCGGCTACGCTCACTCACCCGTCGCTTCGAGCAGGGCCTGATCGACGCCGGCTTCGAAGTCATCCCCGGCGAACACCCCGTCGTGCCGCTCCTCGTCCGCGACACGATGAAGACCCGGGCCCTCGTTGCGCACCTCTTCGAGCACGGCGTCCTCGCCACCGGCCTCGCCTACCCCGTCGTCCCCCGCGGCGACGAGGAGATCCGTTTTCAGATCAATGCGGATCACACCGAGGCGGACATCGATTACGTGCTGGAGGTGTTGAGGAAGTTCAGGGGGTAGGGCTCGGGTGGCCGCCGCGCCGCCCCGCCGCACCGGGGCCTGGGGCTCAGGGTCAGGTGGCCGCCACCCGTGCCCCCGCCCCGGGGCTCAGGGGTCAGGGCCCGGTGGTCAGGGGCGAGCGCCTGATCCCTGAGCCCTGATCCCTGAGCCCTCCCTAAGCAGCCCTCCGCCCTTCGAGTTCCTCCTCGCTCACTTCCCGTATCGAACCCACATCGGGCTGCTGCCCCGTGACCATCCCCTTGACCAGCTCGAACAGCACGACCGGCGCCGGCTGATCCTTCTTCATGTAAGTCACCGAGTGGGCGTCGACGAGCACGAGGGCGATCCGAGGGTCGTCGGGTCCGCCATCCCGGGCGCCGCCCTCGTCGCCGAACCAGGCGCGCCATTCGGGCGAGTAGAGCTCGTGGATCTTCGCCCGGTCCTGGGTGATCCGGGCCGTGCCGCTGACCGAGACCCACTCTCGCGTGCGGTCGCGGTAGTAGGCGAGGTTGACGTGGGGGTCGGTGGCCAGCTCGTCGAGCTTGTGGCTCTCGATGTTCGTGACGAACCAGAGGTCCGCGCCGTCGCTCCGGCCCTGCGTCTGCATCGGCCGCGAGACGAGGTGGCCGTCCGGCCGCCGCGTCGTGAACATGCAGACCTCGATCCCGTCGATGAGACGGTACAGGTCCTCCAGCTTCTTCTCCGTGGGTACCTGCTCCGCCCCGTGGTGTCCGCCCGCCCTGCTGCTCATCTCTACCACTCCAGGGACATTCCGTGGTGCTATCGTCGGTCCAAGGAGGTGCCGCGCAGGAGGCGTGCCGGGGAGTCGGAGGCTCGAGTCAGGCGGGGCGCGGCGCGTGGGCACGGAGAACCGGTTGGACTGGGTCGCGGGAGCAGGCGGCGCCGGCTGGCGGGGCAAATACACGGCGAGCGGGACCGGGCGACGGGCAGAAACGGGTGGTAGGCGGCAATGGACAAACGACCGGCCGGGCCACGATATGGCCCGGCCGGTCGTCCCCTCACACCTGGGCGTGCCGTGCACCCAGGCGTTCTGTCCGCCCAGGCGTTCCGCCCATCTAGGCGTCCGACCACTCCGCGGTCCACTCCACGTTGACGCCGCAGAACGTCCCTGCCGCTTCCGCCCGCATCTCGTCCATGTTCACCGTGAGCGAGTAGTCGACCGTGCAGCGGCCCCCTCGACCGTCGGGCGTCGCCCAGCGGAACGCGCCGTTGTAATCGAACGTCTGCTCGCCGACGAGCTCATCGCCCACCGCCTCGAGCCGCAGCGTCCAGGAGAGATTCGGGT
>VSDC01000190.1:0-5299 GCA_047459275.1 Gemmatimonadota bacterium | reverse complement strand
CGCTCTCCCCCGGCGGGTACGCAGCCGAGCGACGGCGCGTGGCCGACCTCTGCCGGCGCCTCCGACCCCACGTCGTCCACACCCACGGCTATCGGCCCGATCTCGTTGACGCCGGCGTCGCCCGCACGCTCGGTATCCCGGTCGTCACGACCGTTCACGGCTTCACCGGCGGCGGGCTCCGCAACCGGCTCTACGAGTGGCTCCAGCGCCGCGCCTTCGTGCGCTTCGACGCGGTCGTCGCCGTCTCTCGCGCCCTGGCCGACCAGCTCGTCCGCGACGGCGTACCGGGCGATCGCGTCGTGACCCTCCCCAACGCGTGGCTCCCGGCGACGCCGCCCCTCGACCGCGCCGCCGCCCGGCGTGAGCTCGGTCTCGCCGGGCAGGAGCTCCAGGTGGGATGGGTCGGACGCCTCAGCCACGAGAAGGGGCCCGACGTCCTTCTCGACGCGATCGGATTCCTCGCCGATCTGCCGCTCGTGGCGTCGTTCCTGGGCGATGGACCGGAGCTCCCGCGCCTCCGCGACCGCGCCGCCGTGCTCGGCATCGCGGAGCGCGTCCGCTGGCACGGGATCGTAAACGACGCCGCCCGCGTCGCGTCCGCCTTCGACGTGTTCGTCCTCAGCTCTCGCACCGAGGGCACGCCCATCGCCCTCTTCGAGGCCATGGCCGCGGGCGTTCCCATCGTGGCGACGCGGGTCGGCGGCGTCCCCGACGTGCTCTCCGGCGCCGAGGCCATCCTGGTCCCGCCGGAGGACCCACGCGGCATCGCCGACGCGATCCGCGCCACCGCGGCGGACCCGAGGGCGGCGGCCGCTCGCGCGGCCGCCGCCCGCCATCGCCTCGAAAGCGACTTCGCCGCCGGCCCCTGGCTCGACCGGTACGAGGACCTCTACCACCAGGTCCGGCGGACCGCCGGCCGTTCGAGTCGCATCACCCGCGCCGCGAGGAGACCGTGAGCGCCGTGGGCATATTCATCAGTGCCACGAGGAGACCATGAGCGCCGCGGGAATCGTGATCACCGCCGCCATCGCCCTGGCGGCGTACACCTACGTCGGCTATCCGCTGATCCTGCTCGCACTCGCACGGGTCCGGGGATCCAGGGGTGCACGGACCCGGCCGGGCTCGGGCCCGGACTTGCGCCGGGACGCCGCCCCCCGGGCTCACGCGGCGGCCCGTGCCCGGGCGACTTCCGACGCACACACCCCCGTCGCCGACGATCCCGACGCGGCGTGGCCCCGGATCACCATCACCGTCCCCGTCTACAAAGAGGCCGCGCAGATACGGGACACCCTCGAGTCGCTCCTCGCCATCGACTATCCGCCCGACCGGCGTCAGATCCTCATCGTCTCCGACGCGTCGACGGACGATACCGACCGGATCGTCATGGAGTTCGCCGGGCGCGGCGTGGAGCTGTTCCGGCTCCCCGAGCGGAGAGGGAAGACCGCCGCGGAGAACGCCGCCATACCGCGTCTCACCGGGGAGATCATCGTCAACACCGACGCTTCCATCCGCGTCCACCCGGACGCCGTCAAGCGACTGGTCGCCGCCTTCGCGGACCCGACCGTCGGGGTCGCCTCGGGGCGCGACATCAGCGTCGGCGCCGGGCCGGATCGCCATGGCAACGCCGGGGAGTCCAGGTACGTGGGGTACGAAATGTGGGTCCGCGGCCTCGAGACCCGGGTCGGCGGGATCGTGGGGGCCTCGGGCTGCCTCTACGCCGCCCACAGGTCGGTCCACGCGATCGCCATCCCCGAGGGCGCGAGCCGCGACTTCGCCGCGGTGCTCCACGCCCGGCGCAACGGATTCCGCGCCGTCTCCGTGGACGACGCCGTCTGTTACGTCCCCCGCACCTCCTCCCACCGCCGCGAGTATCGCCGGAAGGTGCGCACCATGGCCCAGGGCCTGGAGACGCTCCGCCTGGGACGCGCCCTCCTCGATCCGTTCAGGTTCGGGCTCTTCGCCTGGATGCTCGCCAGCCACAAGCTCTGCCGCTGGCTCGTACCCTGGGCCGCCGTCGCCGCACTCGTCGCCCTCGCCACCGCGGCGCCGTCGAGCCCCGCCGCTCGAATCCTGCTCGTCCTCGCCGGCATCGCATCCGCCGCTGCATTTGTCGGATGGAACTGGCCCGAGACGCGCCCCATGCCCCGCATCCTGGCGCTCCCCCTGTTCGCGTGGCTCGCCAACGTCGCGGCCCTACACGCCTGGTTCCGCGTCGTCGCCGGCCGCGTCGAGCCCGCGTGGGAGCCGACCCGCCGGTACCAGAGCGCTCACGAGCCGGGGTGAGACGCGGCGCGGTTCCCAAACCCCGTTCGCCCTCACCACCCCCCGCGCCGCAGGAACACCACCGGGATCGTCTTCACCATGATCCTCAGGTCCTCCAGCACCGTACGACGCTCGATGTATGCGAGATCGTACTGGAGCTTGCGACGCACGTCGTCGATCGTCGCGTCGTAATCCTGGCTGATCTGGGCGAGGCCGGTCATCCCCGGGAGCACGCGCTGGCGCTCGCCGTAGCGGTCGATCCGCTCCCGCAGCAGGTTGAAGATCCCGGGCTGCTCCGGCCGCGGGCCCACGATGTTCATGTCTCCGCGGAGGACATTGAAGAGCTGCGGCAGCTCGTCCAGCCGCGTCCGGCGCAGCCAGCGGCCGAGCGGTGTCACCCGCGGGTCGTCCGGCGTCGCCCACCGCTCCGCCCCCCGGTCCGAACCCACGTACATCGTGCGGAACTTGTAGATCCGGAACAGCTTCCCCCCGTGGTCGAAGCGACGTCGTCCCGTGTTCGTCGGGCTCCCCGGGCGACGTCGGTTCACGCCCACCCGGACCTGCGTGTACAGGACCGGGCCGGGCGAGGTGAGTCGGACCAGCAGCGCGATCAGCAGCAAGAGCGGCGCGCATGCCACGATCCCCACAAGTGCCACCACCACGCTCAGGGCCCGACACAGACGATCCTGTATCTCCGCGGCCCGAGCCGACCGCGATCGCGTCGCGACCGTCGCCCCCGCGCTCCCGAGGCCGATCTCGAATCGAGCCGACGGCGTCGCGGCCTGCCCTCCCAATCCTGCAGCTCGTACGGGCTGCTCGTCCATGCTCCGCTCCGGTTGCCGGTCCCAGGTCTGGGGCACGCGCCCGCTCCCCGGTGCCCGGTAGCAAACCCCGTTCGCCGGGGCCACAGGACGACGATCTGTAAGTGACAGGCCGACAACGCGATACGATTCGTCATTCCGCCCCGCTCCGCCTCCCTGGTGCCGGCGAAATACACGTGTGGGATCGGTGCTGCAGCCCGAAGCACACCACATGGGACCGCAGCTCGACCATGCCCCACGCGCCGGGTACGCCGCGATCACTCTGAGCTGGATCACTGCCGCCGGGATCACGCGAGGGCGGATAACCGCTGACGCGATCAGCGACGGCGGGATCGCTGCCGAGGGACTGCCGCTGGCGGGGTCGCTTATGGCGGGGCCGCTGCTCGCGCCGGATGGGAGCCCGCATCGACGGTCCGAACGCGAATCGCCTCCGCTCACCCGGGAGGGGAGCGGAGGCGGCGAGTGGATGCAGCCAGCGGAGGCGGCGAGCGGACGCGGCAAGCAGAGGCGCTTCGCGTCAGCTCGCCCGCAACCCGCGCCAGCGATCGAACTCGTGCTTCTCCATGAGCCGGTACAGCGTCGTCCGGTCCACGCCGGCGATGCGCGCGGCTTCGGACATGTTCCCGTCCGCCTCGCGGACCAGCCATTCCAGGTAGCCGCGCTCGAACTTCGACAGCAGGCGACTGCGCGCGACGTGGTAGGCCTGACCACCGAAGTTGTTCGGGATCGGCGTCGATACGCCGCCCTGAGCCGGCCTCTCTTCGAGTGACGGAAGGTGCTCGGGCTGAATGCGGCAGCCGGGCTCCACCAGGACCGCCGCGTGCTCGATCACGTTCTGCAGCTCCCTCACGTTCCCCGGCCACGGCCGCGCCTGCAGCGCGCGGATCGCCGCATCCGTCAGCTCCGGCGGCTCCAGTCCCTCCTTGCGATGACGGAACCAGGCGTTCAGCAGGAAGTACCTGGCCAGGACCGGGATGTCCTCCGGCCGCTCCCGCAGCGGCGGGATCCGGATCGGCACCACCCGCAGCCGATAGTAGAGGTCGCTCCGCAGGGCGCCCTCTTCGATCGCCTCCAGCGGGTCCCGGTTCGTCGCCGAGATGAACCGGATGTCCACCACCACGTCCGTCGTCGAGCTGCCGACGCGCCGGATCTCCCCGTTCTGGATCACCCGCAGCAGCTTCGCCTGAAGTGCCGGCGCCATCTCCGTCAGCTCGTCCAGGAACATGGTCCCGCCGTTCGCGCTCTCCAGCAGCCCGGGCTTGTCGTGGATCGCGCCGGTGAACGCGCCCTTGCGGTATCCGAACATCTCGGACTCGAGCAACGACTCGGGGAGCGCCGCGCAGTTCACCGCAACGAACGGCTTCCGAGAGCGCCGGCTGTGCTTGTGGATGAACTGCGCGATCATCTCCTTCCCGGTCCCGCTCTCGCCGCTCAGCATCACCGAGGCGTCGGTGGGCGCGACGCGACGCGCCAGGTCCACGACCTTCAGGAACGCTTCCGACTCACCGAGCAGCACCAGCCCTTTGCTGCGGCTGTGACTCAGCTCCAGCTTGGCCCGGGCCTCGGCCGCCCGTCGCCGCTGGAGCTGGCGGTAGACCGCACGTTCGATGAGCAGTTGCAGGTGAACCGCCGAGAACGGCTTCGGCAGGAACTCCCACGCGCCGGCTCGCAGCGCCGCTTCGCTGGCGAGCACGGTCGACGTGGCCGAGATCGCGATCACCACCGCGTCGGGGTTCGCTCTCGCGCATTCTCGGACCAGGTCCAGGCCGGACGGCTGACGGATCTGCAGGTCGATCACCACGATGTCGTGGCCGCAGCGGCGCACGAGGTGTTCCGCCTCCGCGCCACGGGTGCACGTGCTCACCCGGTACCCTTCCGACTCCAGGATCCGCGCGCACGTCTCGCATTGCACCGGATCCGGGTCGACCACGAGCACCTTGAACTCGGACTTGACCGCTGTCGTGATCGGGAGGAGTCGACTTGGCTCGGACTCGTCGCCGGATTCGTCGTTCCGCTCCACCGCGTCCCACGCCCGCGCCTCGAGCGGCAATGCGGAGGGCTCGGGGGCCTTGATGTCTACAGCCATATCCCAACGCTTCTCTCAACGAGGCGGACGTCGATGGCCGGCCGCCTCGACAGGGTCGACCAAAATGGCGGAGCCCGCCCCCAGCACGCCGAGGGCGGGCTCCGTTGCGGGACCCCCGGTCGCCGTGCCT
>VSDC01000189.1:0-5301 GCA_047459275.1 Gemmatimonadota bacterium | reverse complement strand
TTGCGCCCGGATCGAGCCATGCCCCAGGCGAACGACCAGCATCACGGAACGTACCGCTGTCCGGTCTGCGGCCGTCGCGACATCGCCGTGGTGGAGCTACGGTCCGTTCGCGTCCAGGTCGTTTGCAGCAACTGTGAGACGCCACTCTACGTCTCTCTTCGCGGATTGGACTCCGTTCGCCTATCCGTCCAGGTCGCGGAAACGCACGTCGGATTCTAGAAGCAGATGCAGGTCGTGACGGAGCAACGAAGCGCGGAGGACCGGCGGCCGACGGGCCGGCGGCGCGCGGAGCGCGCGCTGATCGACGCGATGAACGGAGTGCTCGCGGCGGTGGGTCTGACCGCAGCGAGCCGGTGGGCCGAGGTCGACGGCGTCGCACTCCATTATCTCGAGCTGGGGGACGGCCCTCCCGTCGTGCTCCTCCACGGCGCGGGCGGCGGCGCGGCGAACTGGTTCGGGGTCATGGGCCGCCTGGCGCAGCGCTTCCGCGTCCTCGCGCCGGACCTCCCGGGATTCGGTCTCTCCGCCGCGATCGAGCCGAGGGCGGAGCTGGGGAGACACGTCGCCGAGTTCGTCGACACCTGGGTCTCGGGGTTCGGCGTGCATCGCTTCGACCTCGTCGGTACCTCCTTCGGCGGGCTCGTGGCGCTGCGACTCGCCCAGCGTCGCCCCGACGCCGTGGGTCGGCTCGTGCTGATCGATTCCGCAGGATTGGGCCGGGAAATGCCGGCGGCGGTCCGTCTGGCGGGACTCCGCGTCCTTGGCCCTCTGTTGCTCCGCCCGAGCCGATGGGGCACCCGCTGGCTGCTCCGGCGCCTCATGACCTCGGGCCAACCCCTCGACCCGAGCTTCGAGCCGGTGCTCCTCGAGTACCTGTACCGTACCGCCAGGGCGGGGGACCCCGCGCTTCTGGCCCGGGCGTTCCGCCTCTTCGCCGGTCCGCGGGGTCAGAGGGAAGTCCTCGAGGACGGGGAGCTCGCCGCGCTGCACGCCCCGACGCTGGTCGTCTGGGGGCGCCGCGACGCGTTCTTCCCACCGTCCCACGCCGAGCGCGCCGCAGCCAGGATCCCCCGTGCGATGTTGCACTGGATCGAACACGCCGGGCACTCGCCGAACTGGGAGGCGCCCGGGGCCGTGGCGGACGCGATCGTCGACTTCCTCTCCGCGCCGGTCGAAGCCGCTTGATCGCGGCGGCGGAGGCGCGCTAGGTTACGCGCCGCCCGGCGTCGGCCGGACCGACGCACGACACGAGCGCGGCCGTGGGGCCGCATCGCCAATACGACCGACCATGGATACGAAGACGCTCAAGGACCTACCGGACGCGGCGTTGCACGGCAAGCGCGTCCTCGTGCGGGTGGATTACAACGTGCCGCTCGACGACGGCCGGATCACCGACGACACCCGGATCCGTGCGACTCTGCCCACGCTGAAGTACCTGCTGGCCCGGCAGGCTCGCGTGGTGCTCGTCTCCCACCTCGGGCGACCGAAGGGGCAGTGGAAGCCCGAATTCTCGCTCCGTCCCGTGGCGGAGCGGCTCGCGGAGCTCGTCGAGGTGCCGGTGCATTTCGTGGCGGACGTCGTCGGGTCGGAGGCGCACGGAGCCGCGGATGCGTTGCGTCCGGGCGAGATCCTCCTCCTCGAGAACGTGCGGTACCTGCCCGGTGAGGAGACGAACGACGAAGAGGTGGCCGAAGCGCTCGCCGCGCTCGGAGACGTGTACGTGAACGACGCCTTCGGCGCGGCGCACCGGGCTCACGCGTCGACGTGCGGCGTCGCGATCGTCATGAGACAGGAGCGGCGCCCCGCGGTGGCCGGGCTCCTCATGGAGCGCGAGCTGCATTTCCTCTCGCAGGCGCTGGAGTCGCCCGAACGGCCGTTCGTCGCCATCATCGGCGGCGCGAAGATCTCGGGGAAGATCGACGTCATCGAGAACCTGCTCCCGCGCGTCGACCGGCTCCTCATCGGCGGCGCGATGGCGAACACCTTCTTCCGCGCCCTCGGCCTCGAGACGGGCAAGTCGCTCGTCGAGGAGGACCGGATCGATCTCGCCCGCGACCTCCTGGAGCGGGCCGGCTCCAAGCTCGCGCTCCCGGTGGACTGCGTCGTCGCCGGGAAGGCCGAGCCCGGTGTCCGGACATGGATCCTCGACCGCGACCAGGTGCCGCCGGAGGGAATGATCCTCGACATCGGCCCGAAGAGCGTGGCGACGTTCGGCGAATACCTGCACGATGCGCGCACCGTTCTCTGGAACGGGCCGATGGGAATGTTCGAGATCCCCGAGTTCAGCCACGGGACGGACGGCGTGGCTCGCGCGGTCGCCGACGCGACGGACCGGGGCGCCACGACGATCGTGGGCGGTGGGGACACCGTCGCGGCGATCGAGGCCGCCGGCGTCGCCGACCGCATTACCCACGTGTCGACCGGCGGCGGCGCTTCGCTCGAGTTCCTGGAGGGGAAGACCCTTCCTGGCGTGGCCGCGCTGGACACGAAAGGGGGCGAGTGACGATGACGACGGCGCTGACCACCCCGGTGATCGCCGGAAACTGGAAGATGCACAAGGGGCCGTCCGAGACGCGGGAGTTCTTCCGCGACTTCACGGCCCGCTACGCGCCGCGGTCCGACAGGACCGTGATCTTCTTTCCGCCGGCGATCTCGTTGCTGGCGGCGGCCGAGACTGTGGCCGACCGGCCCGACCTGGCCCTGGGCGTACAGAACGTCTACTGGGAGCCGAAGGGCGCCTTCACCGGCGAGATCTCGGTGCCCATGGCGCGGGACGCGGGCGCGCGCTACGCCCTGATCGGACACTCGGAGCGCCGCCACATCTTCGGCGAGTCGGACGAGGACGTACGGCGCAAGACCGCAGCGGCGCTGGACGGCGGACTCACCCCGGTCGTCTGCCTCGGAGAGACGCTCGAGCAGCGCGAGGCGGGGCAGGTCGAGGCGGTCATCCTCGGCCAGCTCGACGCCGCACTCGAAGGGTTGGATCCCGACCGGGTGTCTCGCATCGTCATCGCCTACGAGCCCGTCTGGGCGATCGGCACGGGGAAGAACGCGACCCCCGCGGACGCGTCCGCGGCGCATGCCGCCCTGCGCAGGCGGCTCGCCGAACGCGTCGGCGACGCCGCGGCCCGCAGGATTCCGATCCTGTACGGCGGGTCGGTCAAGCCGGGCAACGCGGCGGAACTCCTGGGCGCGCCGGACGTGGACGGGCTGCTGGTCGGAGGGGCGAGCCTCGACCCGGCCGGGTTCGCCGAGATCGCAGCGACGGAGGCCGTGCGGGCCTGACCGTCGGCGGCGGTGGCGCGAGCCGGTCGCGATCGGGCAGCGGGCGGTCCCGATCCGGCGGCGGCCTGCCCGCGCGAACGCCGGCACTTCGTTCCACCTCCGGAGTACACGGTAGGGGCGGGAACCCGAGCGCGCTCCGCTTGACACGTCGTCGCGCGGTCGGGATATTGAACAGCTTGATCGTCAAAGCACGCAACAGGAAAACTCCATGTTTGGATTTCTGCTCACGCTCCTCATCCTCGACGGCCTGCTGCTCATGGTCGTGGTGCTGCTCCAGGCCGGGAAGGGCGGTGGTCTGGCCGCGATGGGCGGCGGCGCGGCGACGGAGATGTTCTTCGGTGGACGTCAGGCGGCGACGCTGCTGACGCGGGCCACGTGGATCACCGGCGGCATTTTCCTGTTCCTGGCGCTGGTGCTGTCCATCATGTCCTCGCGGCAGCGGATCCCCGAGTCGATCCTGCAGCAGGAGTTCCGGCAGACGGCGCCGGCGGCGCCGCAGCCGGTGCTGCCGGGAGTGATCCAGTCCGACGACACCGCGCAGCCGGGTGGAGCGGCCGGGGACACCCAGACCCAGGGCCAGCAGTCCGGCACTCAGCAGTGACCCCGGTCGGCGTCTGACCCACGGCGGGCCCACGGTCACGGCAGGATGATGATCCGTTCGGTCGTGTAGCCGTGGGCGATGTCGTACTCGGTCTCGTAAGGACCGAGGTGGTCGTCGAACCGGGGTGACGCCGTCGGGCGCCGGAACCACGGCGCGGGTCGTTCCCGTCTCCGGCGGGCGCCGTCTTCGGTCGGAGGGCGTGAACGCGCGCGTCGGGGACGTGAGCTTCGCGGGGACTCGGGGGGCGAGGATCGTTCTCTTGCCATGCGGGTCCTCCATGGCGGTGGAGGAGGCGCCGCATCCGGACAGGATGCGGCGTTTTCGTGTAGACGGGGCGGCGGTTGCCGCTGCGCTCCGGCCGAGGGTGCAAGTCGCGGACCGCCGGACTCCGGCCCGCGATCGGGCGCCTTCCGGACGGCTGACGGCGCGCCCGGCGCCTCGCCGCGTGGCTTGACGCCCCTCCGGGGGCTGCCCATAATGTCGGCGGATCGCGGCAGGTACCGAAGGCTCGACAGGATCGGCGATTAACCGATGGCCGGACAGACGGGGGTGGCGGCGAGCGGCGTGATCGTGGCCGGATTGTCCCGCGAGCAATTGCTCGAGATCTACTACTACCTCCAGCTCACGCGCCAGGTCGAGCAGGTCCTCACGAATCTCTATCGTCAGAACAAAGTGATCGGCGGCCTGTACCGCTCCCTCGGACAGGAGGCGACGGCGGTCGGGAGCGCGTACGCACTGCGCCGCCGGACCGACGGTACGGGCGACATCATCTCGCCGGCGATCCGGGACCTCGGCGCGCTCCTCCTCATGGGCGCGCGGCCGGTCGAGGTCATGCGCCAGTACATGGCCAAGGGCGATTCCCCGACGGGTGGTCGTGAGCAGAACGTCCATTTCACGGATTACCGGAAGGGGTACATTGGCCTGATCTCGCACCTGGGCGTGATGGTCGAGGTCATGGCGGGGGTCGCGTTGTCGTTCCGCATTCGGGGCGAGGATCGCGTAGCCCTGGTCTATGCGGGCGATGGGATGACCTCCACCGGGGCGTTTCACGAGGGGCTGAACTTCGCGGCCGTGCGTCGGTTGCCCCTCGTCGTGATCGTCGAGAACAACGGATACGCGTACTCCACGCCCGTCGCGAAGCAGACCGCGGTCTCATCGTTCGTCGACAAGGCTGAGGGGTACGGCGTCTACGGCGAGCAGTGCGATGGCAATGACGTGCTCGCCGTGTACGAGATGACGAAGCGGGCGGTCGAGCGGGCCAGGGCGGGGGAGGGCGCGGCGCTCCTCGAGGTGCTGACGTACCGGCGGAAGGGGCACGCCGAGCACGATGCCCAGGCGTACGTCCCGCCGGGCGAGCTCGAGTACTGGGAAGCGCGGGACCCGATCGACCGGTACGAGAAGCGGCTGTTGGAGAA
>VSDC01000188.1:0-5308 GCA_047459275.1 Gemmatimonadota bacterium | reverse complement strand
ACGTCGCTGATCTCGCCGACGTCCAGGGCGAAGGCGGCCTGCTCGAACGGCGCCACCATCTGGCCGGGGCCGAAGAAGCCGAGATCACCGCCCTCGCGGGCGCTCCCGGGGTCCTGGCTGTACTCCCGCGCGAGGTCGGCGAAGTTCTCGCCCGAAACCGCCCGCGCACGCAGGTCCCGGGCGACGGCGAGTGTGCTGTCACGCTGGGCCGGCGTCGCGTCGGGCGGAACGCGGAGCAGGATGTGGCGCGCGCGGACCTCCTGCCCGGGGCGCTCCCGCTCGAAGATCTCGCGCAGCTCCTGGTCCGTGATCGTGGTGTCGACCTGAATGACCTGCTCGTTGAGCTTGCGGAAGACCTCCTGCTCCAGGATCGGATCGACGACGGCACTCACATCGAGCGAGGCGAGCGTCGAATCGCGCTGGTACGCGGCGGCCAGGAGGACGTAGTCGACCCAGAGGTTGGCCAGGGCGTCGACGACCTCCGGCTCGGCCGGGAGCCGCGGGTTCTGGGCGAGCATGCCGGCGGCCTCCTCGACGCTGAGCTCGAGGCCCGCCGCGCGAGCGAGTACGTCGGTGTGCGCCGTCATCGCCCGGCCCATCCCGTCACAACCGGCGAAGAGGACCGTCGCGGCCAGGGCGCCGAACGCTACGTGTTTCGTCATTCTCTCTCCTTACCGGAGCCGATCCGAGTGTGAACGTTTTACGGTTCGACCCGCCGGGCGCGAACTTTCCGAGCGCCGGGTGCGGCGGGCGTCGGGAGTGTTACACCGCCTCATGCTGCGCGTGCCCTTCCGACCGCGAGCAGCTCGAGCGCGCCGACGAGGGTGTCGAGGATAGGCTCGGCGCCATACCGCCGGAGCAGGAGCGAGAGCGGCATGGTCCGCCGGACCTCGACGTCGAGTTGCCGATCGTGGAACGCGCTCTGGAGCACAGCCATTCGCGGGACGACGCCGTCCCTGAAATTCACCCGGGCCTCGTCGCCGCGGACGAGGATGCGCTCGACGCCCAGCTCCGCGCCGAGGAGGCGCAGAGATGCGGCGGCGAGCAAGCCCTGTACCTCCGCGGGCGGCGGACCGAAGCGGTCGCGGAGCTCCGCCCGGATCGCCTCGATCTGCTCGGGCCGCTCGAGGCGCGACAGCCGCCGGTAGAGGTGCAGCTTCTGCGACGGCTCGGGGACGTAGGCGTCGGGGAGGAACGCTCCGCCCTCGATCGAGACCTCGGGCGGCGGGAAGCGCTCGGGAACGCCCGCCCGCTCCTCCTTCATACGCCGGATCGTCTCCTCGAGCAACCTGGTGTAGGTGTCGAGGCCGACGGCGTGGACGAAGCCCGACTGCTCGGCGCCGAGCAGGTTCCCCGCGCCCCGCAGCTCGAGATCCTTGAGAGCGATCGCGTACCCGCTGCCGAGCTCCGTGTAGTGCTCGAGGATGCGCAGCCGCTTCTCCGCCTCATCGGTGATGTCCGGCGGCGCGATGAGGTAGCAGTACGCGCGATGGTGCGACCGCCCCACGCGCCCGCGGAGCTGGTAGAGCTGCGCCAGCCCGAACTGGTCGGCGCGGTCCACGATGAGCGTGTTGGCGTTCGGCACGTCCAGGCCGTTCTCGATGATCGCCGTGGTGACCAGGACCTTGATCTCGCCGGTGATGAAGCGGCGCATGACGTCGTCCAGCTCCGCCGGCGGAAGCTGGCCGTGGGCGATCGCGAGGGACGCGTCCGGGATGAGTCGCTGCACCCTCTCGGCGACCGCCGCGATGCTCTGGATCCGGTTGTGCACGAAGAAGACCTGGCCGCCCCGGTCCAGCTCCCGGCGCATCGCATCCTCGAGGATCTCGTCCGTCCACGGGATGACGTGCGTGATGATCGGCATCCGGTCGCGCGGCGGCGTCTGGATCAGCGAGAGGTCCCGCAGGCCGGCGAGCGACATGTGGAGCGTGCGCGGGATCGGCGTGGCCGTCATAGTGAGCACGTCGATGTTCTTGCGCAACTCCTTGAAGCGCTCCTTGTGCTTGACGCCGAATCGCTGCTCCTCGTCGATGATGAGGAGGCCGAGGTCCTTGAAGGCGACGTTGGGCTCGAGGAGCGCGTGGGTCCCGATCACGATGTCCACGTCGCCGCTGGCGATGGCCAGCAGGATCCCGCGCTGCTCCTTCGGCGTGCGGAAGCGCGAGAGCGCTTCGATGCGGACGGGGAACGAAGCGAGGCGCTGGCGGAACGTGCTCAGGTGCTGCTCGACGAGGATCGTGGTCGGCGCCAGGACGGCGACCTGCTTTCCGTCCTGCACGGCCTTGAAGGCGGCGCGGATGGCGACCTCCGTCTTGCCGTAGCCGACGTCGCCGCAGAGGAGACGGTCCATGGGGCGGCGCGACTCCATGTCCCGCTTGACGTCTTCCGTAGCCTGGCGCTGGTCGGGGGTGTCCTCGTAGAGGAAGCTGGACTCCATCTCCTTCTGCCAGCGCGTGTCCGGGGAGAAGGCGAAGCCCTCCGCGAGCTGCCGCGCCGCGTAGAGTTCGAGGAGCTCGGTCGCCATCTCCCGGATGGCCGCCTCCGTCTTGCTGCGCAGGGTCTTCCATGCCTTGCCGCCGATCTTGTGGAGGCGCGGCGCGGGCGCCTCGTCGGAGTCGCCGACCCAACGCTCGATCAGGTCGAGGCGGTACACGGGCACGCGCAGCGTCTCGCCGCCGGCGTACTCGATGGCGAGGACCTCGATTTCCTCGAGGCCGCCGACCCGGATTCGCTCGAGCCCTTTGAAGCGGCCGATCCCGTGGTCGAGGTGGACCACGTAGTCGCCGGGCTTGAGCTGCGCCAGGCTCTCGAGGGCGACGGCGCCGCGGAACCGCCGTGAGCGGCGCAGGCGGCGGGCGCGGCGGAAGATCTCGTGGTCCGTCAGGACGCGGAGCGGCGGTTCGGCGCCCTCGAGCACGAAGCCGCCCTGGAGCACGCCGATGGCGAGGGTGGCGCGGGGCGGCAGCGCGCCGTCAGCGGAGAGGATCTCTTCGAGCCGCTCGAGCTGCCCCGCGTTGTCGCACAGGATGACCGTATCCTCTCCGCGGGCCGCACCCGCACGCAGGAGGGCGGCGAGGCGGTCCATGTCGCGCTCGATCGCCTCCGCCTCCCGGATGGCGAAGCGGATCTCCGCATCCGGAGCCGCGACGATGGCGAGCCTACCGTACTCGCTCAGACGTGCGCGGACGTCGTCGGGCGAGAGGAAGAGGTGGTCGGGCGGTTCCGGCCGCCCGCCGCGGCGACGCTCGGCGTCGTGCAGGTGGAGGACCTGGGCCCATGTCCGGCGGAACTCTTCCTCGGCCTGCTCGGCGTCGAGCGTGAAAAGGATCGCGTCCCGGGGGAGAACGTCGAGAACGGAGCGGCGCACGCTTGCGCCCTCGGCGACGTTGCCCAGGTTCACCGGGAGCACGTCGACGTGTCGGACCTCGTCGGTCGAGCGCTGGTCGAGGATGTCGAAACGGCGGATCGAGACGACCTCGTCGCCCCAGAACTCGATGCGGACCGGCTCCGCGGCGCCGAAGCTGAAGAGGTCGATGATCCCGCCCCGAATGGCGTACTCGCCGACGCCCTCGACGAGCGGGACGCGGGTGAAGCCTAGCTCGTCGAGTCGCTCGGCGAGCGACTGGAGCCGAATCGTGTCGCCGGTCGAGATCGAGATCCGGAGCTCGGCGAGGCCGGCCGGGATGTCGGCACGCTCCTGCAGGGCGCGCGAGGTCGTGACCAGGATGCGGACGCGGCCGCCGAGCAGCGCCTCGAGCGCCTCGATGCGGAGGCCGCTGACCTCGAGGTGCTCGTCCTCGGGTTCGTAGGGGAGCGCCTCCCGCTGCGGGTAGAGGCGCACGAGCCCCTCGGGGAGGAGCGCCTGCAGGTCCGCCTCGACCGCCTCCGCGTGGACCGGGTCGGTCGCGACGACGACCCACAGCCGCTCGGGGAACGATTCCGCGAGGGCCGCGGCCGCGAGGGCGGGCGCGGAGCCGGGCAGGCCGCCGAGACGCACGATGGCGCCTCGCTCCGGGAGCCGCTCGCAGAGGTCCCGGAACGCCGGCTGGCGCCGCATCGCCTGGATCAGGATCGGGTGTGCCACGGTCAGGAACTTCGGCGATTTCGCTCCTCGGCGCCAGCCCCCGCCGGCACCGGCCTGGGTCCGGGCACATGGACCGCGGTGCTGCGTCCTGCGCGCCCGCCCGCAGCGATCAGGGCCTCGACCAGGAGGCCGGCCAGCGCGATGAGGATGAGCGGGCGCCAGATCTCACGTCCGAGGCGGTCACGGAAGATCTCGTCGGTCCAGTCCTCCGCATCCCCCACGTGCTCGAGGCGCCAGCCGGGGAATGAGGCGCGGAGGGACGCGGCGGTCGCACGGGCGAGGTTGGACTCCTCCGGCGGAGGGTTGACGGCGAACGCACCGATCGTGCGGCCCGCGGCGAAGATGCGGTAGACGCCGGGTTCCGCCGAGACGCGGTAGCGCACGCCTCCGGTGACGGATTCGCGAGTGCCGTCGGGCCGCTCGACCTCGGTCGCGGCGACGGGGAGCTTGAGCACGTCGCCGGGCGCGGCCTGGGTGGCCGGGGCAACGTCCGCACCCCACACGGCGATGAGCCGATCGAGGAGCGGGAGGAGCCCGGCCGAGGTGGGCAGCGTGGTCGCCGTCTCGTCGAAGGGGGACGCGACGATGAGGTAACGCCCCCCGCCCTGGAGCTGGCCGCGCACGAGCCATGGCGCGCCGTCGCCGAGGCGCAGCAGCACGGAGTCGTCGGCTGCCGAGGGTTCCGGCTCGAGGCGGAAGTTGCGGCGGATCCGTGCATCGCGGAGCGCGTCGAGGAGCGGGTCGCCTTCCCGTTCGACGACGAGACGCGCCTCACCGCTGGCCGTGCCCGGCGCGAACCGCCAGGGAATTCCGGCCTCGGTCAGGCGGCGGTTTGCCGCCGGGAGCTCGAGGGGCGAATCCGGCGCGATGACGATCACGGTCCGGCCCGCTCGCACGGCGTTCGCACCCGTCGCCGCCGGGGCGACCACCACGTCTGCGGAGGCGGCGGCGACGAGGCGGATCCGACCCGCGTCGGCGAGGACGTCGAGCGCCTCGCGGACGAAGGGGACGGGCTCGGCCAGCGCCACCGTGGGCGGCGGCTGCACCGGGACGACGAAGTAGCGACGGTCGTCGCCGCGCAGCTCGTCCGGCTCGAGCTCGACCCATCCCGCGACGAAGCCGGCGGCGCGCGCGGGGAAGGGGAACACTGCCGCAGCACCCGCGGGCGCGGCGCCCGCCGCGGCAATGCGGTTGTCGATCGTCACCCGGATCGGGATCGTGTCG
>VSDC01000187.1:0-5309 GCA_047459275.1 Gemmatimonadota bacterium | reverse complement strand
GGTTCGAACCCTTCAAGCCCGCCCACCTCCACCGGGCCGGCCTCGAAACCGGCCGTGTCATCGGCGACGAGCGGCTCCACCTCCCACGCCGTCGGCTCCGGCGCGGGTGCCGTCGGCTCGAACGCCGGCTGCATCACCGGCTCCATCGCGGACCCCATCGCTGCCTCCTGCTCCAGCTCGAACGCGCCACCGATCGCGTTCATCTGCTCCTCGGCCGCGCGCGCGAGCTCCTGCACCTCCGCGTCCCCGGGGTCGAGGAGGAGCAGCGCACGGTATCGCTCCAGAGCCTCCGCCGGCCGCCCCGCCTCCCGCGCCAGATCACCCAATCCGCGAAGGGCGACCCGGTTCTCCGGGTCCAGCTCCAGCACCCGCCGGAACTCGGCCTCCGCAGCGCTCACATCACCCATGTCCCACAGAATCCGCCCCAACACCACATGCGCGCTCGGGTAGTCCTTGTGCCGCGACAGCCCCTTCTCCACCGTCTGTCGCGCGCGCTCCAGATCGCCCGCCTTGCGGTACGCCTCCGCGAGATGCGTGAAAATGCGGCCATCTGGATTCGCCGCGTACAGCGCTTCCAGCTTCGCGATCTCTTCGCGATGGGGATCCGCCATGCCTTCAGACTCCGAGGAGATTGCGCGGCAAGTCTTGTCTCGGTGAGATGGTGAAGATAGAAACGCCCGCGGACGCGTGTCAACGCGCACTCGCCCGGCGGGAACCTCGGTACCCCTCTCGGGTTGAAACTACCACCCCGGGCGGTTAATTTTCAAGCTTTGGTGTAATCCCTGGTTCAATCGCCGCAAGGTGGTGGGAGCAGCCGATCTATGATGCGCACAATGCGTGAGAACACGAAGGCGATCATGCTCATCACGGCGCTCGCCTTCGTGGCCCTCATGGTCTTCGAGTGGGGGATGGACCTCAGCGGGCGCACCAGCGCCCAGGCCAGCGGCGGCGAAATCGGCCGCGTCAACGGAGAATCCATCTCCTACGAGGAGTTCAGGCGAGTCTACAGCGCCCTCTACGATCAGCAGAGTCAGTTCATGGACCGCCCCATGACCGCGGCGGAGATCCGGGAAATCGAGAACGCGGCGTGGGAGCAGGTCGTGCTCGATCGGCTGGTGAACCAGGAGGTGAAGCGGCGCGGACTCGAAGCGACGGACGCCGAGGTGCGGCAGGCCGCGCGCCTGGCGCCGCCGCCGGAGTTCTTCACCAACCCGCTCTTCCAGACCGACGGGCAGTTCGATCCCGCGAAGTACGAGCAGTTCCTGGCCTCCTCGGGAGACCCGACGCTGCTCCTCCAGCTCGAGGCGTACTACCGGCAGCTCATCCCGCGGAACAAGCTCTACCGTCAGGTCGTGGCGGGTGCCTACACCTCCGACGCGGAGCTGTGGGGGCTCTGGCGCGACCAGAACGAGCGCGTCCGGGTCCGCTACCTGGCGATCGAGCCGTCCGCCGTCGTGCCGCCGGGCTCCGTCTCGGTGACGGACGACGAGGTCAGGGCGTTCTACCGCGCGCACCAGAAAGAATTCCAGCGTCCGGCGCGCGCTCAGGTTCGGCTCGTCGTGCTGGACAAGGCGCCCACCGCCGCGGACACCGCCGCGGCCCGGGACCGTGCGCTCGCGCTGCGGAGCGAGATCCTCGCCGGCGCGGACTTCGCCGAGGTCGCCCGACGTGAGTCGGCCGACCCGGGCTCGGCCGCCCGGGGCGGGGACCTCGGGACCTTCGGCAAGGGCGTCATGACGCCGGCGTTCGAGCAGGCCGTCTGGTCGCTCCCGCTCCGGCGCGTCAGCGAGCCGGTGCTGACGCCGTACGGCTTCCACCTGATCCAGGTGCTCAGCCGCACCGACGACCAGGCGAACGCGCGCCACATCCTGATCCCGATCGAGCGCAGCGAGGAGAGCGAGCTCGCGCTCCTGGCCCGGGCGGATTCCATCGAGGCGCTCGGCGAATCCATGTCGCTCGAGGAGGTGGCCAGCCGCTTCGGACTCTCGACGCGCACGGCGACCTTCAACGCGGACATCCCCCTCGTCGCGGGGATCGGCTCCGTCGACGACGGCGCGGATTGGGCCTTCAACGAGGCCCAGCCCGGAGATGTCAGCCCGGTCTTCGAGACGCAGAACGTCTTCTACATGTTCGAGCTGATCGAGAAGCACCCGGCCGGGACCTACCCCTTCGATGAGGTGGCGCTGGCGATCCGAGCCCGCATCGAGTCGGACAAGATGCTCGAGCGGGCCCGCCAGGTCGGCCGTGAGATCGTCGAACAACTCCGGACGTCCACCCTCGACGAGGTCGCCCAGGCGCGGGGCCTGGAGGTCCGCGAGGCCGGTCCGTTCGCCCGTACCGACTTCGTGCCCGGCCTCGGCCAGGCGAACGCCGCGATCGGCACCGCGTTCGGTCTCGAGGAGGGCCAGACCAGCGGCCTCGTCGAGGTCGACGGCACGCTCTTCATCATTCGGACCGTCGAGAAGATCCCGGCCGACCGGGAGGCGTTCGAGGAGCAGAAGGAGTCCCTCCGGGCCCGCGTCGCCGCCGGGCTGGAGCAGGCCCGCTGGGCCCGCTTCCTCAACGCTCTGAAGGAGCGGGCGAAGATCGTCGACTTCCGCGACCAGGTCCTCCGCCCGCAGCGCGAGGCGTGAGAGGTCGGCGGAGATCGGAGCGCGGTTCGAACGAAGACAAAAAGAGCCCGGCGCCACACGGCGCCGGGCTCTTTCTTCGTCGGTCGTCTTTCGAAGCCCGCGGGAACCGCTCAGCCCTGCTGCGGGCTCGTCGGCTCGGCCTCGCGAGGAGCGGCCGTCGCGTCCGTCGCGGTCCCGCCGGGCGCGCTCAGTTCCTTCTTCTCCGCACCCGCCTGCGCGATCTCCGAGCGAATGTCGGTGATCGAGCGGCGGAACTCCCGAATGCCCTTCCCGAGCGCGCCGCCCAGCTCCGGCAGACGCCTTGGGCCGAACACCAGAAGGAGGACCAGCAAGATCAGGAGGACCTCCCAGATCCCCAGGCTGCCGAATGGCATGACTCCGTCTCCCTGTTGATTCCTATAGCCAGGACCGCACGACGAACGCGACCAGCAGGATGCCCACGAGGCTGAGCACGTTGAGGTTGATCGTCAACGGGCCGATCACGAACGCCACGGCCAGCAGATCGATGGCGAGCGGCCCCAACGACGCGGACACCGAGGTCGTCAGGAACCCGCGCGTCGCGCTCTCGGGCATGAAGAGGACCACGAGCCTGGTGAACAGTGCGCCCAGGAAAAGGCCGACTACGATCCCGAGGAGCAAGCGCCCCCAGCTACGCCGTGAGCCGATCATCGTACAGCCACGGAAAGTTGAGGTTCCATACGGTTACTGCCGTCGCTCGATCACGTAAGCGACGGCATCGCGGAGCGCGTCCGTCGCTTCGCACGCCGGGAGCGGCTCCAGGGCCTCCTCGGCGAGCCGGCCGAACTCCAGGGCGCGTTCCCGCGCATACGCCAGGCCACCGAACTCCCGGACCAGCTCGACGACCCGGGCGATCCCTTCGTCCTTCGGCTCCGGATCCGCGAAGAAGTCCTCGACCTCCCGGCGCGCTGCCGCGTCCATCTCTTCCAACGCCGCGATGAGCGGCAGCGTCACTTTGTGCTCTCTCAGATCGTGCCCCGACGGCTTTCCGGTGACCGCTTCGGTCTCCGTGTAATCGAGCAGGTCGTCGACGATCTGGAACGCCATCCCCAGGTTGTGCCCGAAGCGCGCGAGCGGCTCCCGGTACCTCGGGACCCCGACGAGCGCGCCCATTTCGCAGGCCGCGGACATCAGCGACGCCGTCTTGCAAGCGATGAGCCGATAATACTCCGGCTCCGTGAACTGGAGCGCGTCGTACGAGAGGAGCTGGCGCATCTCGCCGACGCTCATCTCGTTGGCGGCCTTGGACAGCACGCGGATCAGCTCGATGTTGCCGAAGCGTGCCAGCTCGCTCACCGAGCGGCTGTACAGATAGTCGCCCATGATGATCGCACTCTGGTGGTTCCAGAGCGCGTTGACCGTGGGCATCCCGCGCCGGAGCACGGAATGGTCCACCGCATCATCGTGCACCAGCGTCGCCAGATGCACGAGCTCGACCGCTGCGGCGATCGCCACCGCATCCGGGCTCGGCGCTCCCCCGACCTCGTTCGACAGCAGCAGCAACGTCGGCCGGAACAGCTTTCCGCGAGCCAGCAGGAGGTAGTCGTTGATCTCCGCAATGGCCGGGAAATCCGACAGGACGATCCGCCTCAGCTCGTCCGTGATCTGCTCGAGCCGGGCGAGAACGGGTTCTTGGATCCGCGCCAGGGTCGGCGGCGCCGTGCGGAGCATCCCCCTCCTAACGAACCTCGGTGACGGTCTGATCGCGCGGAAAGGTACGTATCGGGCGCCGCCTTGTCAAAGACGGGCGAGCCGCTCGGCGACGTCGCGGAAGATCCCGCCCAGCTCGACGACGCGCTCGAAAGCGGCCCGTGCCTCCACTCGCGCCCCGAGCGCCTCGTGACAGCATCCGAGGTGGTAGTAGACGCCGAGGAGCTCCCGATCGTCGGAGTGCGGCACCTTCAGCGCCCGCTCGAGGATCTTGGCGGCCAGAGCGTACTCTCCCTTCTGCATGAAGCACTGGCCGAGCTCTTCGTAGATCTTGAGCTGCTCGGCCCCGCCGTCCAGCGCTCTCTGGAACTCGACGATCGCCTCCTCGATCAGCCCCATCTCCTTGAAGGCGAGGCCGAGGTCGTAGTGGCTGGATGGGTCTGTCCCCTCGGTGGACACCGCCGTCTTCGCCTTGAAGCGCGAGAGCAGCTCGGCGAAGTCGGCGTCGTCGGACTGCTGCCCGCCGGGGCCGCCCCGCCCGTCCAACATCTCGTCGGTGATGAAGCTGCCCAGGTCGACGTAGTCGTCCCCACCCGCGTCGCGCCGGAGCGCGGAACGAGCCCTCGCATCCGTCGGGTCGAGCTCGAGGATGCGCTCGTAGACGGCCTCCGCCTTGGCGCGCGACCCCTTGCGGTCGAGGCACCCGGCCAGGCCGTGCAGCGCCCGGATCAGGCGCGTGCGGTCGCCGGCCCGCGTGGCCAGCTCGACGCGGAGCTGGTGCGCGGCAAGGGTGTCGGACGCCCGTTCGACCACCCGCTCCACCACGTCCAGCGCCCGGCTGAACATGCCCGGGTCCGCGAGCTTGCCGCGGATCGCATCGATCTCCTTCAGCGCCTGCGCCACCGCTCCGGTCCGCGCGGCCATCTGGGCGCGGTCGAGCGCCGCCGACAGCTCCGCCTCGACGGGATCCACGATCGCCTCGACCGGCAACACGAGCAGGTCGGAGGC
>VSDC01000186.1:0-5310 GCA_047459275.1 Gemmatimonadota bacterium | reverse complement strand
GCTTTCCTGCTCCCATTGGACCAGAACCGATGACATCATCGTTCTTCTTCTCCTGTCCGCGGCCGGAGCCAATCCCGGCGTCCTGCCGGGCACGGATCTGAATGCGATTTCATCGCCATATGGCAACCGGCGTGCCAGATTCACCGCGGCACCCCGTATGTGCTGATCGCACAGCACGTTGCCATTGCGACCACGCTGCCTCCCGCGCCATCACGGGTAGCTTTTCCGGCCCTACTGTCACCTCTGAAGTGTCCCCACGTTGTCTCGCGGCGTGGCATCGGCGACCCATTCGCCGCTGCGTCCGCCGGCTTTGTGGAGTAGACGAACGGACTCGATCCGCATTCCCCGATCGACAGCTTTCAACATGTCGTAGACGGTGAGGAGCGCGACGCTCACGGCGGTCAGCGCTTCCATCTCGACGCCGGTGCGAGCCACGACGCGCACTGTCGCCGTGGCGCGCACGCCGGGGATCGCGTCGTCGGACTCGACCCGTACGTCAACGCTGGAGAGCGGGAGCGTATGACAAAGGGGGATCAGCTCGGCCGTGCGTTTGGCGGCCTGGATCCCTGCGATCTGAGCGACGAGGAACGGGTCGCCCTTGGGCGTGCGGCCTTCTTCGAGGAGGGCCAGCGTCCGGGGGGACATGACAAGGATGCCTTCGGCGGTGGCGGTGCGGGCGGTTTCCTTCTTCCGCCCGACGTCGACCATCGTCGGCCCACCGGCCTCATCCAGATGGGTGAGTCTCCGGGCATCCATTGCCCACAATCTACCAGCGGCGGGTCCCGACCGCCAGCCTCTTGATCAGGGGCGGCCGGTCAGGGCGCGGCGCAGCCCGGCCAGGAGGTGCGCCAGGATGAGTTGGGGATTGACGTTACCGTACGCGAGCGCCCGGGCCTCGTCGACGGCGCGGATCGCATCGTCTACTGCGCCGGCGGAAGGGAGCCGGCGGGCGAGGTCGCGGAGGAAGTCGATGGCGTCGGCGTTGACGACGAGCTCCTCGGCGCCCGCGGCGGCCGCGGCGAGGTCGCGGAGCCAGAGCGTGAGGAATTCGAGGGTGTCGTAGAAGGTCCCGCGCGCGCCGGTCGGGGAGCAGGCGTGTGCGGCCGCCAGGCGCGGGACCGGGGAGCTCGCGATGGCGGCGGCCAGATACGCCCGGGCATCCTGACGGAGCGTTTCCAGAGGGCCGGGCTCGCCGTCGACGGGGAGGAAGGCGAGTGCGCGGCCGATGGAGCCCTCGGCGAGCCGCGCGGCGGCGCGTGCGGCCTCGGGCGCGACGCCTCCGTGGCGGACGAGGAACGCGGCGACCTCGTCGTGGGGGAGCGGACGCAGCCGCACCGGGAGGAGGCGCGACCGGATCGTGTCCAGCAGGGCATCCGGGTTGCTGGCCGTCAGGATGATCGTGGTCTCGGGCGGCGGCTCCTCGAGCACCTTTAGAAGGGCATTGGCCGCTTCCGGGCTGGACTCCTGCGGCACCAGGTACTCGGCGTCGCCGATCAGGAAGACCTTGCGCGGCCCCATGGCGGGGCGCTGTGCGGCGATACGGCGCAGCGTGTGGATCTGCGCGAGGTAGAGGCCGACCGGCTCGCCGGGCGTCGGAACGCGGAGCGGGTTGTTGCGGCGCGCGTCGAGCTCCGCCGCCCGAGCGTCCTCGAGGGCCTCGGCGAGCTTCTCCGGCCCGGTCGCACCTTTAGGGCGCGGGAGCGGGAAGAACCAGTGGAGATCCGGGTGCTCGAGGCGGAGCGCGAGGCGGCACGCGGTGCACTCGTCGCAGGGGCCGTCGGGCCGCGGCGCGGTGCAGAGGAGGCGCTGCCCGAGCCAGAGCCCCAGACGCTGCTTGCCGACCCCGGCCGGGCCGTGCAGCAGGAGGGAGCCGGGAAGCTGGCCGGTCGCTACGGCCTGGTTCAGCGCGGATCGGGCGGCATCGTGGCCGTGGAGCGGGAGGAGAGCACTCATTGACCGGCCCGCCTCCGGAGCCAGGTGAGCGGGTCGACCGGCTCGGGGAGCCCGCCGCTCCGGGTCGGGGCCCGGACCTGGAACTCGATGTGCGGGCCTTCGGGCGTCCGCTCGCCGCCCACGGTGCCGATGACCTGTCCCGCCATCACCGTCTGTCCTTCCTGGACCATGACGCGGCCGAGGTACAGGTACAGGGTGTAGAAGCCGCCGCCGTGGCTGATCATGACGCTCGGCCCGTATCCCTCGAACGGGCCGGCCATGACGACGGTGCCCGCCTCCACCGCCCGGACCTCGGTTCCGGGGTCCGCACCGATTCCGATCCCGTTCCAGCGCAGCGTCACGCCATTCGGACGCCGCTCGGGGCCGAACCGGTAGAGGAGGCGTCCATCGACGGGCCAGTCGAGGGTCCCGATGTCGGCCGTGGTGATGGTCCCTTCGGCGACCGCGCGGCCTGCGACGGCGCGACGCCGCTCTTCCTCGAGGCGCCTGCGCTCGAGCTCGGCGATGAGGCTGGTGAGTCGCGCCTCGTCGCGCTCGAGCTGGGCGAGCCGCCCCTGGGTCTGCTGCTCCCGAACCCGATAGCTCTCGAGGGCGCGCTGCTGCTCTGCCTCGAGGGACTGGAGATGAGCGAACTCGCTCAGCTTGTCCGCCCGGAGCCGCTGCAGCTCCGCCAAATTGGCGGTCAGCTCCTTCTCGCGCGCGACGAGACTCGCCTCGAGCCGCGCGACTTCGTCGATCAGGAGGCGGTCGTAGAGCGCGATCAGGTGCAGGTACTTGTACCGGTTGAGCAGATCCCCGAAGCTCTCGGCGCTGAGGAGGACCTGCACGGTGTGGAGCGGCCCGCGCTTGTAGATGGAGCGGAGCCGACGAGCGAGCACGACCCGCCTCTCGGTCAGGCGGTCACGGCTGCGGATCAGCTCACGGGTGGTCTCCTCGACGCTCCGGGCGAGCGCGGCGGACTGGAAATCGATCTCCCGGAGCACGGCGGCCGAGGCCGCGACCTGGCGCTCGATGTTCGCGAGGCGGGCGCTCACATCGCTGACGCGGGCCCGGAGCGCTTCCATCTCGCGCTGGAGCTGTTCGCGTTCCTGGCGGATCTGCTCGAGGCGGAGCTGGCTCTCGCGGATCTCGCGACGGATGTCGTTCTGCGCGGCCGCGGGAGTGTTTGCCAGGAATGCCAGGCCGGCCGCGACGACGCCCGCGCGGAAGAGGTGCCTGCCGAGGTCGACGGTTTCGACTCTCCTCATAGGTCGCGCAGATGCCGGCGGACGGCGAGTCCACTGGCGATCATGCCGAGGATGCCACCGGCGGCGAGCCCTGTGGCGACCCAGGTGTCGGGCACCCATTCGACCTGGAAGACCGAGTTGAAGATGATCCTGTAGGTGCCGAACGTGAGACCGAGGGCCAGGGCGGCGCCGAGGAGCCCGGCGACGAGCCCCTCCACGAGGAAGGGGCGGCGGATGTAGCCATCGGTCGCACCCACGAGACGCATGATCTCGATCTCGTCTCGACGAGCGAAGATCGCCAGGCGGATCGCCGCGCCGATGATGACGATCGCGACGGTGGCGAAGGCGCCGCCGATGACGACGGCGGCGGCGCCGGCGATCCGGCGGAGCAGGTAGACCTTGTCGACCCACTCCCGGCCGTACTGAACTTCCTCGACGAACGGGTAAGCGCCGATGCGCGCGGCGATGTCCCCGACGATCTCGGGCGAGCGCTGCCCCGGACGGAGTCGGACCTCGATCGAAGCGGGGAGGGGATTGACGTCGAGCTCCGCGAAGAGCGTACGGAACTCGGGGAGCTCTTCCTGAGCGATCTGCAGGGCGTGCTCCCGGGAGATATAGTCCGCCTCCAGGACCTCCGGGTAGGCCCGGATCTCCGAGAGGGCGAGCTCGACGGCATCGGCGGGCGCATCGTCGCGCAGGTAGGCGACGACCTGGACGCGCGCCTCCACGGTGTCCAGGACGATGCGGACGTTGTGCGCGACGACCGCGAAGAGCCCGATGGCGAAAAGGGAGAGTCCGATCATCGCCACGGAGAGGAGCGTCAGCGACGGCGCGCGACGAAATGCGGCGAACGCGTCACGGAACGTGCGCGTCATGCCTCATCCCTCCGAGAGCGAGTCGTAGACGAGTCTGCCGTGGTCCAGCTCCAGTACGCGGCAGTTGGGCATCGAACGGACCAGGTCGAGGTCGTGGGTGGCCATGATGATCGCCGTTCCCGCCGCGTTGATCGAGCGGAACAGCTCCATGATCCCGCGGGTCGCCCGCTCGTCGAGGTTCCCGGTGGGCTCGTCGGCCAGGAGGAGCATCGGCTCGTGGGCGAGGGCGCGGGCGATGGCCACCCGCTGCTGCTCCCCGCCGGAGAGCTCGGACGGGTACGCCTCCGCCTTGCTCGCGAGCCCGACCTGTGCCAGGAGTTTGGCGACCCGCTGGCGGATCAGGGACCGGCGCGCCCCGGTCACCTCGAGGGCGAAGGCGACGTTCTGGGCAGCCGTGCGATCGGGCAGCAGACGGAAATCCTGGAAGATGAAGCCGACCTTGCGCCGCAGGATCGCGATCTCCCGGGGGCGGATCTTGTGCGACGAGTATCCGCTTACCCTCACCTCACCCCTGGTGGGGCGGTCGGCCATGTGGATCAGCCGGAGGATCGTCGATTTTCCCGCCCCGCTGTGCCCCGTCAGGAAACAGAACTCGGCCTTGCGGACCTCGAACGACACGTTGTCGAGCGCGAGTCCGAAACGGGGATACTCCTTGGATACGGCTTCGAAGCGGATCATATTCCCGAACTTTGGGCCGCGGCGCCGTTTCGGGCAAGTCGCGCGGCGAGGACGAGCGCCTCGATCATGGAGCCCGGATCGGCGATGCCGCGCCCGGCGATGTCGAACGCGGTGCCATGGTCGGGCGAAGTCCGCACGAACGGGAGCCCGACGGTCACGTTCACGCCTTTGCCGAAGGCCGCGGTCTTGAACGCCGCCATCCCGACGTCGTGATAGGGCGCCACGACGACGTCGAACTCGCCGCGGATGGCCCGGACGAACACGGTGTCGGCCGGGACCGGGCCGGTCGCGTCGATTCCTTTGTCGCGGAGCGCGTCGCGCGCCGGTTCGAGGATGCGCGCTTCTTCGTCGCCGAAGAGGCCGCCGTCCGACGCGTGCGGATTGACGGCGCAGAGCGCGATCCGCGGACGTTCGATCCTCCATCCGCGCCGGAGCCCGTCCGCGGCCAGGCGTGCCTGCTCGACGAAGAGCCGGGTCGAGAGTGCGTCGGGCACGGCGCGGAGCGCGATGTGCGTGGTGGCCAGCACCACGCGGAGGGGGCCGCCGAGCGCCGTCTCCTCCGCGACCATCATCATGGC
>VSDC01000185.1:0-5317 GCA_047459275.1 Gemmatimonadota bacterium | reverse complement strand
TCAAGAACCTGTTCGAGAGGGCGGCGAAGCAGCCCGGCGTGACGGGCGAGAACCTGCTGGTTGCGCTGGAGAGCCGGCTGGACAACGTTGTCTACAGGCTCGCGTTCGCGTCGAGCCGGCGTCAGGCGCGTCAGCTGGTCCGGCACGGGCACATCGAGGTGAACGGGCGGGTGGTGGACATCCCGAGTTACACGGTCAAGCCCGGAGACGAGATCAGGGTCCGGGAGGCCTCGCGGGATCTGCTGCCCATTCAGGCGGCGCTGGAATCGAAGACTCGGCCCGAGATGGTGCGGTGGCTCGCACTGGACGAGGGGACGAGGACGGGCCGCATGCTGGAGCGGCCTACGCGCGCGGAGATCCCGCTCGCGGTCCAGGAGCAGCTCATCGTCGAGCTGTACTCGAAGTAGTCGGACTCGGATCGAGACGAAAGAGGGTCGCACGCAACGAACCGGCGAAAGGCCGGGGAGGTAGACCGTGGAGCTAGATCTTACCGGATTGGTGCTGCCGCAGCGCATCGAGGTCGAGTCGCGCTCGGAGGATGGGCGGATCGCGCAGTTCGTGCTCGCGCCGCTCGAGCGGGGCTTCGGCCAGACGCTGGGGAACAGCATGCGCCGCGTGCTGCTTTCGTCGCTGCGGGGCGCAGCGGTGTGGGCCTTCAGGATGGACGGCGTGGTGCACGAGCACCAGACGGTTCCGGGCGTGGTCGAGGACGTGCACCAGATCATCCAGAACCTGAAGACGCTGGTGCTCGCGCTGGATGAGGGGGTGGACGAGGCCACGCTGGAGTTCCGGGTGACCAAGGCGGGCCCGGTGACGGCGCGGGCGATCGAGAAGACGGGGCCGGTGACGATCCTGAACCCCGACCATCACCTGTTCACGCTGCAGGACGACCAGGAGCTGAACGTGACCCTGTACGTGAACAAGGGGCGGGGGTTCGTGCCGGCCGAGCAGCACGTGGTGCCGAAGGGGAGTCCTGTGGATCTGGTCCGCATCGACTCGATCTACAACCCCGTGCTGCGCGTGAACTTCACGGTCGAGGAGACGCGCGTAGGGCAGCGGACGGACTTCGACCGGCTGACGATGCTGGTCGAGACGAACGGGAGCGTGACCCCGACGGATGCGGTGGCGTACGCGGCCGAGCTGCTGCGCAAGCACCTGGAGTACATGCTCCGGTTCGGCGTGGCGACGGAGCCGCAGCCGCCGGTGCCGGGGGCCGTTCGGGTACCGCCGCCGCTGCTCGAGCTGTTTCGGCGGCCGATCGAGGAGCTGGCCGAGCTCTCGGTACGTTCGGTCAACTCCCTGAAGAAGGAGAACATCGTGACGCTGGGCGACCTGGTCCAGCGCACGGAGGCGCAGATGCTGGACATCGAGAACTTCGGCGTGAAGTCTCTCGAGGAGATCCGGCAATTCCTGAAGGAGCACAACCTGCACTTCGGCATGAAGCTCGAAGAGGGCGAGGACGGCGAGCTCTACCTGGTCGAGGAAGGCCAGCAGGGAGAGACGAAGGGTGCCGAGGTGGCGGAGGAGGAACAGGCGTCATGAGGCACCGTAGGAAGGGTCGTCATTTTTCGCGCACCGCCGAGCATCGCCGGGCGATGCTGAGGAACCTGGCGACGTCGCTCTTCCGGCACGGGCGCATAGAGACGACGGTAGCGAAGGCGAAGGAACTGCGGTCGTTCGCGGAGCCTCTCATCACGAAGGCGAAGCGTGGGGACCTGCATGCGCGCCGGCTGGTTGCGCGCACGATCCAGGACCGCGAGGTTCTGAAGAAGCTATTCGATGAGATCGGTCCGCGGTACGCGGACCGGCCGGGCGGGTATACGCGGGTGGTGCACCTGGGTCACCGTACCGGCGACGCCGCCGATATGGCGATTATCGAACTCGTGGAGTAGAGGTCTTTCCATGACGCAACAGCCGACTCAGCACCGTAAGTCGTCCGGTCAGTTCTCGTGGCTCTGGATGGTCGCGACCTTCGTGGTGGTCGGGGCGTTCATGTACTGGCTCGCGGTGACGGCCGAGCCGAGCGGGCCGCGAGTGGTCGAGGAGGACGATGAGGCCGCGGACGTTGCCGCGGCGACGGTAGCCCTCGATGACCTGGTCGCGGGGGTATCGAACTACGTGGGCACGGACGTGCGCCTCGAAGGGATTCCGGTGGCGAGTCGGCTGGGGACGCAGGCGTTCTGGACCGCGACGTCGACCGGCACACCGTTCCTGATTCGCCTCACCCCGGAGGCGCTGGCGGGAGGCGTCACGATCGACCTCGGCCAGACGGTCACGGTGGTCGGGCGCGTCTTCGCGATGAGCGACTCGGTGATTGCGTCGTGGGAGCAGGAAGGGGCGATCACCGGCGCGGGCCAGCGCGCGGAGGCGGAGTTCGCCACGGCGTTCCTGGAGGCGAACGTGGTGGAGGCCGGTGCGCCGGCCGCGGCTTCGGGGAGCTAGTTTCAGAGGGCGAGTGGATCGCGGGTCGGTCGGCGCGAGCCGGGTCGGCCGTGCGGAGCGAGCCTGTGTCGGACGCAGAGTGAGAACCGGGAAGTAGAAAGCGAGGCGGAGATGGCTCGCGTGTGCTATGTTTGCGCCAAGGGGCCGACGTTCGGCAACAACGTCAGCCATGCCAACAATCGGACCCGGCGGCGGTGGCTGCCGAATCTGCGACGGGTACACATCGTGACGGAGACGGGAGAGTCGAAGCGCGTACGCGTGTGCACTCGCTGTCTGTCCGCGGGGAAGGTCCGGAAGGCGTGATGCCGGCCGGCGCTCAGCGGTAGAGGCGCAGCCGTCGATTCGGGACTGGAACCGAGGCGGCGCCGATCATGGCGGTCAGTCATTCGACGCCCGGCACCCGTGGTGCCGGGCGTTTTTCGTTGAGGAGGGTCCATGGCGATTCCCGCATTGATGGCCGAGGGGGGCTCCGTAGGATCCGTTCCAGAGTTCCTCTCTCTGCTGATCATCATTCTCGTCTCGGCGAAGCTATTGGGCGAGCTGGCCGAAAGGATCGGCCAGCCGGCGGTGCTGGGGGAGCTGATCGCCGGGGTGCTGGTGGGCGGCTCCGTGCTGGGGCTGGTGGACCCGAGCCTGGAGTCGATCCACCTGCTGGCGGAGGTCGGCGTCATCATCCTCCTGTTCGAGATCGGGCTGGAAACGGATCTGCGGCAGTTGCTCCGGGTTGGCGGCGCCTCGGCGGTGGTGGCGCTCGTCGGCGTCGTCGTACCCTTCGTGCTCGGGTACGCGGTCGCCGTCGCGCTCGGGATCGCTGAGCTCCCCGCCATCGTGATCGGCGCGGCGCTCACGGCGACGTCGGTCGGGATTACGGCGCGCGTGCTCTCGGACCTGGGCCGGCTACAGGACCCGGAAAGCCAGATCGTGTTGGGGGCCGCAGTGATCGACGACGTCATCGGGCTGGTCATCCTGGGCGTGGTGAGCGGGCTGGTCGCTGGCGAGGCCGTGTCCTTCGGGAGCGTAGCGGAAGTAACGGCTCGGGCGTTCGGATTCATCATCGGCGCGCTGCTGGTGGGCCGGCTCATGGTGCCGCCGTTGTTCGGACTCCTGGCTCGGGTCGGGCGTCCGGAGACGGTCGGGGCGATGGCGCTCGTCCTCGCGTTTCTCCTGGCGTACATAGCGGATGCTTCGGGTTCGGCGCTGATCATCGGGGCGTTTACGGCGGGGCTGCTCCTGCAGCCGACGCCCCAGGCGGCGGAGATCGAGGAGGGCGTGTACCGGCTGGGCCAGTTTTTCGTCCCGATCTTCTTCGTCCTGGTTGGGGCGTCGGTCGACGTCCGGACCTTCGCACAGACCGAGGTCGCGGTCATCGGCGTCGCGCTCGTCGTGGTGGCGGTGATCGGGAAGTTCGTGGCCGGGTATGCCCCGGTCTGGTTCAAGGGGAAGAAGAGCGTGATCGGGGTGGGGATGGTGCCGCGTGGCGAGGTCGGGTTGATCTTCGCGCAGCTCGGTCTCGCGTCCGGCGTACTGACCGTCGGGCAGTTCAGCGCGCTGACGCTGATGGTCATCGCGACGACGTTCATGGCGCCGCCGTTGTTGAAGCTGCTCTTCCCGCCGAGGGTCGAAGGCAAGCCGCCCGCGCCGCGAGGGATCGCCGGATTGACGACGGAGGCGTGACGCGGTGTCCGGCGGCACGCTTCCGCTTCGCGGGCTTCGCGTCGTCGTGACGCGGCCCCGAGACCAGGCGGACGCTCTGGTCGGCGAGCTGGAGCGTCGCGGCGCGACGGTGCTGGTCTACCCGGCGATCAGGATCGAAGACGCGCCGGATCCGGGGCCGTTGCGTCGTGCCGCGGCGCGGGCGGCCACGTACGACTGGATCGTGTTCACGTCGGCCAACGGCGTGGAGAAGTTCTGGGGCGCATTCGTGGAGTCGGGCGGGAGAGTCGAAGAGCTGGCCGGCGTGCGATTCGGGTGCGTGGGTCCCGCGACGCGGCGGGCGCTTGCGGCCCGGGGTGTGGAGGCGCACGCGATGCCGTCGCGGTATGTGGGGGCGGCGGTGGCGGAGGCGGTGATCCGGGCCCATCGCGCGGCCACGGCCGGAGGAGAGGGCGCGCGTCCGCTGGAGGGCGTTCGGGTCCTGCTTCCTCTGGCCGCCGGAGCGGCGGACACGCTCGAGCACGATTTGAGGGAGGCGGGTGCCGAGGTGGAGCGGGTGGAGGCGTATCGATCGGTTCCGGACCTCCACCATGCGGCCGAGCTGCGGCGCCTCATCGATGGAGGGAGCGCGGACGTGGTGACGTTCACCTCGCCCTCGGCGGTCGACGCGTTCGTCGATGCGGTGGGTGCGGCCCTGGGTGGCGTGGAGGTGGCGGTGATCGGGCCGGTGACCGAGGAGGCGGCGCTCCGGCGGGGTCTTCCGGTCGCGATCGTCGCTGCGGAGCACACGGTCGAGGGGCTCGTGGACGCGCTGGCGGGGCGCTGGAATCCGGAGCGGGAGGAGGGCGCCGGGGTATGGGAACGGGGGCGGAGGCGGCGCAGGGAGTGACGCCGGGTGTGACGCCGAATCCATGCGGGAAGTCGATTCATGTAGTGGAAGGTGGGCAGATGGACCCCACGAAGGTGGCGAGGGAGCTGGAGCGACGCATTGAATCACGGGAGGCGCTTTGCGGCGTAGTCGGACTCGGCTACGTCGGGCTTCCCCTCGCCGTGGAGCTGGCGCGGTCGGGCTACCGGGTGCTGGGCTTCGACATTCGGCAAGAGGTCGTGGCCGGGGTCAACGCGGGTCGGAGCCACGTGAGGGATGTGCCCGGCGAGGTCGTGGCGGCGTTGGTGGGAGAGGGCCTCCTGGAGGCGACGACGGATCTGGGTCGTCTCGGGG
>VSDC01000184.1:0-5327 GCA_047459275.1 Gemmatimonadota bacterium | reverse complement strand
GGACGACGTCTGGGAGCTGGGCTGGCGCGAGCTCGGCTCGGGCGACGACATCGTGCTGATCGAGTGGCCGGAGCGGGCCGAGGCGCTCCTGCCGCGGGACCGCTGGGATGTTTATATCGAGATGATGACGGGTTCGGGCGGGGACCGCTCGAAGCGGCTGGTTCGGGCCGTGCGCCGCGGCGACGCGCCCGCGCTCCCGGGCCCCGGCGGCGTCGAATGAGGATCGGGGCGTGTATGAAGCCGTATCTCGCGATCGACACATCGACGGCGCTGGGTAGCGTGGCCGTGGGGCGCGGCACCGAGCTCCTCGCCGAGGTGGTCGTGGGCGTGAGCACGAAGCACTCGGAGTCACTGCTCCCGGCGATCGACTTCGCGCTGCGCTCCTCCGGCCTCGAGCCGGCCGGGCTGGGCGCCGTCGTGGTGGCCGGCGGGCCCGGCTCCTTCACGGGCGTGCGGGTGGCGGCGGCGACGGCCAAGGGGCTCGTCCGGGCGCTGGGCATCCCCCTCTTCGCGTACTCGGGACTGCTCGCGCTCGCGGCCGCGGCCACGGCGGGCGAGACGCCGGTCTGCGCACTCTTCGATGCGAGGCGCGGGGAGGTCTACGCGGGGTGCTGGCGCTTCCCGGGAGATGGCGCGATCGAGGTCGTCATGCCTCCGACGGTGGCGCCGGTCGAGGAGGTGCTCACGGCGCTCGCGGGCGCGCAGCCGCGGTTCGTGGGCGAAGGCGCGCTGCGGTATCGGGAGGCGATCGAGTCGGCGGGCGGCCGGGTCGCCCCGGCGCACCAGGCGGCGCCGCGCGCGGGCGCGCTCCTCTGGCTCGCCGACGTCGCACCGGGGTTGGGCGCGGTCGCCGATCCGCGCACGTGGGAACCGGAGTACCTCCGCGCGGCCGGCGCGGAGCGTGGGGTGCAGGGGTGAGCGACGTCGCGATCCGGCCCGTGCGGCCCGAGGACTTGCCGCGGATCATGGAGATCGAGCGGGCGTCGTACACGGCGCCATGGCCGGAGGCGAGCTTTCGCGGACTCCTGCGCCGGCCCGACGCGTCGATCCACATCGCCGAGCTCGACGGGCGGATCGTCGGCTACGCGGCGTGCTGGGCCGTCTACGATCAGGGCGAGCTCGGCAACATCGCGGTCGCGCCCGAGTACAGGGGGCGCGGGATCGCGAAGCGACTGATGGATGCCGTGATCGAGGACATGCGCGAGCGCGGCGTCCGGGAGCTGTTCCTCGAGGTCCGCGTGACCAACGAGGTCGCCCGGCACCTCTACGAGCGGTACGGCTTCGAGGAGATCGGCTGCCGGCCCGACTACTACACCGCCCCGGTCGAGGACGCGATCGTCATGCGCAAGCGCCTCGAGCCCCGGGACGGGACCTGACCCTCGCAAGGAAACACAACCGGTGATGGATATGCCGAAATTCCCCGAGTACCGTCCCCGCCGGCTGCGCCGGACGGAAGCGCTGCGGCGGATGGTCCGCGAGACCACCGTCACGCCAGGTGACCTGATCCTCCCGCTCTTCGTCGTACCTGGGCGCGGTGTGCGACGTCCCGTGGGCGCGATGCCGGGCGTGGATCAGACGTCCGTGGACGAGCTGCTGCGCGACGCCGCCGAGGCCCTCGACCTCGGGATTCCCGCGGTCCTCCTCTTCGGGATCCCGGAGAAGAAGGACGAGGTCGGCTCGGGCGCGTACGCGGAAGACGGCGTCATACAGCAGGCGGTTCGGACGTTGAAGGAGCAGCTTCCGGAGCTGGTCGTGATCACCGACGTCTGCCTGTGCGAATACACTTCTCACGGGCACTGCGGGGTGATCCGGAACGGCACGGTGGCGAACGACGAATCGCTGGAGCTGATCGCCAGGCAGGCGCTCAGCCATGCGCGCGCCGGCGCGGACATCGTCGCGCCGAGCGACATGATGGACGGCCGGGTCGGCGTGATCCGCCGCACGCTGGACGACGAGGGGTACAGCGACGTCGCGATCCTGAGCTACGCGGCGAAGTACGCGTCGGCCTTCTACGGTCCGTTCCGTGAAGCGGCCCAGAGCGCGCCTCGGTTCGGGGACCGGAAGTCCTACCAGATGGACCCGGCGAACGGCGACGAGGCGCTTCGCGAGGTCCGGCTCGACATCGAGGAGGGCGCCGACATCCTCATGGTCAAGCCGGCGCTCCCGTACCTCGACGTGCTTTGGCGGGTCAAGCGGGAGACCGGGTACCCGGTCTTCGCCTACCACGTCTCCGGCGAGTACGCGATGGCCCTCGCCGCGGGCGAGAAGGGGTGGCTGGACGCTGATGCGGTGCTTTACGAGTCGCTCGTCGCGATCAAGCGCGCCGGCGCGGACATGATCATCACGTACTGGGCGCGGGAGTTCGCGCGACGAAGCTGAGGTGTGCAGTACCCATGCATGGAAGTCGTCGCGGGCGCCGGGCCTTCCGTCCGGCGCCCGTTCGTTGTCGGGTTGTTGCGTTCTTTCTGGTTTCGGCATCTCTCCTGGCACCATCGACGCTCTCGGCGCAGAGGCGGGCCCCCGGCTCCGACGTCGGACGGTGGCGCGGCCCGGTGACGCCTCTGCCGACCGACCACTGGGCGTACGACGCCCTCGACCGGCTGGCCGCTGCCGGGTGGCTCGAAGCCGGCCGGGTGGACGGGGCGCGTCCTCTCCCGGTGGCCGCGGTCGGCGCTGCGCTCGAGGCCGCCGCGCGGGCCGTGCTGGGCGAGGCGTTCCGGGACGGCTCGGCAGGCGGGAGCGGCGGGCGAGCCCGGACGGCGACCGGCGCGTTCGCCATCGAGGCCTGGACGCGCTTCCGGCGGGAGTTCCCAGCGGTGGATGAGCCCGTGACATCGATGTGGCTCGGCTACGAGGAACGACGCGACGGCGACGAGCCGTGGCGCGGCACCGTGCTCGCACCCCGCATTCACTGGATGCCGGTCGCGTCCGTCGGCATGAACTACGAGCCCGAGCTGCGCTTCGCCGCCGAAGGCGGGGTGGCCGTGGACCACGGCCGGTTCGGCGTCGCGACGCGGGTGGGCGGCCTCTGGCTGTTCGCCGGGCGCGAGCGCCTCGCCTTCGCGACGGGCGCGGGGGGCGGCGTCACGCTGAGTGATGCCGTGGCGCTGGATGGGATCGGCGTCGGGCTCGCGGAGCCGCTGGTGCTGCCGGTCCTGGGCCCCGTGCACGGAATCCTCTACCTGAGCCGAATGGGCGGCGATGCGTTCGGAGACGCCGTAGGATTCGGCGCGATGCGCGTCAGCCTCGAGCCCGTGCCGTGGCTGCAGCTCCACCTGAACCGGACGCTCCTCTTCGCGCGGCGCAACCGCGGGATGGAGATGTCGGCCAGGGATCTGCTCCTCATGCTGGTGGGGAAGCACACCGCGTTCGAGGACCAGCGCGCCTCCGTCGGGGTGCTGGTCACGGCGGACGTGGCGGGCTGGCCGGTCCAGCCCTACCTGGAATGGGGATTCGAGGACACCGCCGGCTTGGACGAGGACCCGGGGATCGTGGCGGGCGTCTTCCTCCCCAGCATCCCGTTCGCGCCAGCGATGTCGCTGCGCTACGAGTACACGGCATTCGGCGAGCACGCGCTGTTCCTCCCGGGCGCCGACTTCCAGCCGCGCGCCTGGTATCGCCACACCTCCGGGATCCGGGAGCGCTACGTCGATGACGCGGGCACGCCCATCGGCCACCCCCTGGGCGGGTACGGCTATGAGCACCGCGTGCAGGCCGGCGGTTGGGCCCGCGATGCGCGCCTTCGGGTGACGGTCTCGGCCTTCCATCGCCTGCGGAAAGAAGGGAACATCCTGTACGAAGAGCGCCCCGGGACCAGCCTCGGCGCCACGGCCGGCCTCGAGCTCGCCCTCCCGGCCGCCGGCATGCTCACGGTGGACTTCGAAACCGAACACGGCGCCGCCGGGTGGGCGTCCCGCAACGTGCGCGTCGGAGTGCGGTGGTAGGGCGGCCGATGGCCGCCCATTTGATTGACACCCGCGTACTTGCGTCCTATCTTCTCCACCGATCTCCCCGTGAGGCCACCGCCCGGGCTGCCGGAATGAGCCGGAGTCTCAACAAGGCGATGTTGATCGGGAACGTCGGCGCCGACCCCGAGGTCCGGACGACCGCGACCGGAATGAGGGTTGCGAGCCTCCCGCTGGCCACCCACCGGCGCTGGACGGACGACCAGGGCCAGGTGCACGAGAAGACCGACTGGCATCGCATCATCGCCTGGGACCGGCTGGCCGATGTCGTCGAGCGGTTCGTGAAGCGGGGAGATCGGCTGTTCGTGGAGGGGCGAATCGAGTACCGCAGTTGGGAGGATTCGGCCGGCCAGACCCGCTACGCGACGGAGATCATCGCGCAGGAGGTGATCCTGCTCGACGGCCCGAAGGCCGAAGCGAACCTCCCCGTCTGACGGAGCACGCCTTCATGCGAGAGCCGAACGACAGATCGCTATCGAAGTACCTGGGGATCGCCGTGCTGGCCACGGCGTTGGGGGTCGCCGCGTGCGGCGCCTCGCAGGCGCGGCAGGAAGTGCCGGCGCCCGAGGAGCTGGCGCGGGAGGACAGCCTCGAGGCCGCGCGGCGGGCGGAAGAGGAGCGCCGTCGGCTGGAGGAAGAGCAGCGTCGCCTCGAGGAGGAGCGGCGTCGCGCGGAGGAAGAGGCGCGGCGCGCGGCCGAGGAGGCGCAGCAGCAGCCGGCCGGGCGCGAGCACGTCGTCCGGCGCGGGGACACGCTCTGGGATCTCGCGGGGTTCTACCTGAGCAACCCGTTCCTCTGGCCGTTGATCTATGACGCGAACCGCGACGTCGTCGAGGATCCGCACTGGATCTATCCGAACGAGCGGCTCGTGATCCCCGGACTCCCGCCGCTCCGTGCCGAAGCGCCGGCGGATGCGACGGCGGTGAGGGCGGGCGAGGAGCAGGCGACGGGGGCGAAGGCGAGCGAGCCGCGGCGTACGCGCTTCTACCGGGCGCCGGGCGCGGACCCGACCGCGACCCAGGCCGACCCGACGATCGAGGGCGAGTACCGCCGCGACCTCGAGGTCCCGCAGGTGAGGCCGGGAGAGTTCTACTCGGCGCCGTGGCTCTCGCGGTCGAACGAGTTGCGTCCCGTCGCGCAGGTGGTGAGCGTCGAGCGCCGGGACGCGCCGATCGGGCGAGCCCCCGAGACGACGAATCGATACGGCACGGTCTATCTGCGCCCCACGCGGTCCGCGCGCCTGGCGTCCGGCGATCGGCTCACGCTGGTTCGGATCGGCCACGAGGTCGGAGGCTACGGCCGCGTCGTCGAACCCGTCGGGCAGGCCGTGGTCACGGAGCTGCACGAGGAGACGGCCGCCGC
>VSDC01000183.1:0-5333 GCA_047459275.1 Gemmatimonadota bacterium | reverse complement strand
GGAGTAGGCACCGAGGGTCAAGACCGCGTCACCGGAACGTAACGATTTGATTACGCGGTTTCCGCGCTCGCACGAACGCGGCCATGATACGGCCATCCACCGCGGCAGCCACTTCGTCCACGTCGAATCCGGCATCCTCGAGGAACGCCCGCGCGTCCTCGGCACGGTAGGTCCGCGTCGGCTCGATGGATACGTCCTCGAAGCCAAGCCCCTCCAGGATACCCCGGAACTCGTCCTCCTCCAGCGCTCCCGCAATGCACCCAACCCACAGCTCCATGCTCCGACGCATATCCGCCGGCACGTCTCCCCGGACCACGACATCCGACACCGCGAAGCGACCACCCGGCTTGAGCACCCGGAACGACTCGGAGAGGACGCGACGTTTGTCGGCCGCCAGATTGATCACACAGTTCGAGATGATGACGTCCACCGACGCATCGGGCAGCGGGATGGCCTCGATATCGCCCTTCAGGAACTCGACGTTCTCGATGCCGGCCTCGCGCTGGTTGCGACGGGCCAGCTCCAACATCTCGTCCGTCATGTCCAGCCCGTAGACCTTCCCCGTCGGTCCCACGCGGCGCGCGGCGAGGAGCACGTCGATCCCGCCACCCGAGCCCAGGTCCAGGACCACCTCGCCCGGCTTCAGGTCGGCCAGTGCCGTCGGATTACCGCACCCGAGGGATGCGAGCACCGCCTGCTCCGGCAGCACCGCGGTCTGGTCCTCATCGTACAGGTTCGCCGAGATCGGATCGCACCCTCCGCTCGAAGCGGCGCCACCACAACAGGCGTTTCCCTCGCCCGCCACGACCCGCAGAGCCGCCTGCGCATACTTTTCCCGTACCGCCGACTTGATCGCATCACCCTCCATCGTCCCCTCCATATCAAATTCGATTGATGTGTGAAGACAAAGAAAAACGGGCGGGTGTCGCCGGGCGGTGGGCCGGTCGGGCGACCTCTCGGTCGCCCGACGGGCCGACGCTCCCTACCCGCAGCACTCCGCCGACGGCTCCGACGCTTCGGCGACGTCCAGCACGTCGCCAAGCTCGTCACGCAATGCCGAGATCGCTTCCGGCGCCAGCGAGTAGTACACCCACCGTCCATCCCGCCGATCGCGGACCAGGCCTGCATCCTTGAGCGTGCGGAGGTGGAAGGAGAGGAGCGACTGTCCCAGACCCAGCGCATCGGTGAGCTCACAGACGCAGCGCTCGCCCTCGCGCAGGAGCCTCAGGATGCGTAGCCGTTTGGCGTCCCCCAGGGCCGCGTACCCCCGGGCGAGCCGCTCCTCCCGCTTCCAGGTGATCGGTCTCGGACGCGGTCGCGACATCGTAGCCATGGCGGGACAATATATCAACAACCCTTGATCAGTCAACCCCGGCCCGCCTCAATTCCGCGCGAACGTGGTCCACCCCACGTACCAGGGCGTGCCGTTCGGCGCGACGGCGCCGATGAAGTCCACCGGTTCGAAGAAGTCGTCGTCGGTCGGGACGGCGGCGGTGCCGGCCAGCGCCGGCGAACCCGCAACCGGCCGAAGATCCGGGGCGCTCCAGTCGAACGGATTCGCCAGCCCCGGGTCCACCTGCTGCAGACTCCACGCGGGGAGGCCGGTGCAGGCGGTCTCGTCGTCCGCGTCGCCGTCGAGGAAAGTGCCGAACCCGTGGAAGATCGAGTTTGCGACGACCAGCTCGCCCGAGGCGCACCGGGCGTACGTCTCGGCGTTGTCGATGTCGAGCGCAGTCTCGAAGCCGAGGACGATCGCGTTGTAGATCTTCCCGGCGGTGCCACGGCGCAGGAGCAGCCCCGTGGTGCTCTCGCCGGCTGTGCCGGTCCCCGGCGCCTTCCCCACCACCGTGATGTTGTAGATCGTCGGCGCGGTCAGGGGCGAGGCGTCGTAGTCCTCCTCGTTGTTGTCGACCTCGAAGCCGGTGTCGGCGTCGTCCGGGTCCTGGAGCACGATCCAGAACTGCCCCTTCCCGGACCAGCCCGTCGAGTAATCGAAGGAGTCGTCGGAGGCGCCGGTCACGATCGCGTACTTCACGTTGACCGTCCCGCCGAAGAACTCGATCCCGTCGTCCGAGCCGTAGTGGGCCTGGACGTACTCGATGATCGTGCCGCTCCCCACGCCGTTCAGCGTGAGCGCGTTCAGCTCGTTCCCGAAGCTCACCTCGTAGCCGGCGAACTCGATACGGACGTAGCGGAGAATGCCGCTGCTGTCCTCGGGGTCGTTCCCGCCGTACGGCCCCGACGACCCCTCGCCCACGCACTGGTCCGCCGGGAAGTTGCAGGTCGAGAGCCCGTTGATGACGATCCCGCCCCAGTCGCCCCGGGCACGCTGGCCGACGGGCTTGTCGCTCGTGAAGACGATCGGCGCGTCGGGCCTGCCGTCGGCGATGATCTTGCCGCCGCGCCGGATGATGAGCGCGGACGGTGTGACCTGCGTGCTCCCCAGGATCAGCGTGCCGGGCTCGATGGTGAGGGTGACGGCGGAGTCGACGGTGACGATCCCCTTGAGGGTGTAGACCGTGTCCGCGTACAGCGTCCGGTCGGCGGTGATCGTGCCGACCAGATCGGCGGCGGGGTTGCCGACCGTGACCTCGACCGGGTCGCTCGTCGCGACCTCGCCGCCGCGGACCGCGGAGACGCGGTAGTAGTAGGTGACGCCCCGGTCGACGTCCTCGTCGGTGTAGCTCGTTCCGGTCACGCCGGACCGGAGCACGACGAATCCGCCCGCCTGCCCGGCGACGTCGCGTTCGACGGTGTACGACTCCGCGCCGGCGACCGACTGCCACGTCACGGTCACGGCGCCGTCGGCCGCGGTCGCGCTCACCCCGGTCGGAGCGCGGAGCGGCTCCGGGCCCGTGCTCTCGTCGTCCTCACAGGCGGCCAGGACGAGGGCGAGCGCCCCGGCCAGGACGAAGCTCGTGTATTTCTCGATGAGTCTCATGGCACCTCTCCTTGGGAATGGAGTTCAGTTCCCGCCCGGACTCCAGGAAGCCGAGAGGGAGAAGGTCTGTCCGGCGTCGTACCGGCGGACCACGTCGCCGCCCTGGGTGAACCGGACCTCGGTCCCCAGGAGGCGGTTCGCGGCGAGCTTGACGGACACGCCCCGGCCGAGCGGCTGATCGATCACGAGATCGAGCTGACCGCGGGCCTCCTCGAAGACGTCGGGGAGCAAGGCGCTGCCGACGGCATCGATCCGACGCCCGAAGCGGTTGTAGAGGAGCGTCGCAGTCGTGCCGAGCGTCGGGTGCAGGTAGGACACGCCGAGGTTGATGACGTACGGCGACTGCCCCTGGAGCGCCCGCTCGCGCTCCGGGAGCGTCGTCGTCTGGGGCTGTCCGGCGTCGTAGTAGCGAACCGGACCACCGGTGCGCACGCTGGACCGGACCAGCGTCAGGTTGGCGTTGATCGTGAAGTCGTCGAGGCCCACCGGTGCGAGGGAGGAGCGGACCTCGACCTCGATCCCCCGGTTCGTCGCGTCGGCAGCGTTGACCCAGGTCTTCTTCAGCTCCGTGCTGGGCAGGACCAGCACCTCGATCGGGTCGGCGAAGCGCTTGAGGAAGGCGCTGACGGACAGGATCGCGTCGGCCCGCGGCGACCACTCCCAGCGCAGGTCGAGGTTCGTGATGCGCGACTGCTCGAGGAGGGTATTGCCGAGGACCAGGTGTCCGCCGGCGTAGTCGGCGTAGGAGAACGGCGCCAGCTCGCGGAGCTGCGGCCGGGCGATGGTCCGCGACGCGCCGAAGCGGAGGTTCATCCGCTCCGTGAGCGCGAACGTGAGGTTGAGCGCGGGGAGCACGTCCGTCGCGTGCAGACGCGCGCCCTCCACCGGGTCGAGCCCCAGGTCGAAGAGGTCGCGGGGCGTGACGGTCTGCTCGGCCCGCTCGACGCGGGCGCCGGCGAGGACGCGGAGCCGCGGCAGGACCTGGGCGTCCACCATCGCGTAGCCCGCGAGGACCCGGTGCGTCGCGTCGTAGTTGTCGGTGCGGAAGGTGGCGTCGCGGAGCTCGAAGCCCTCGGGGCCGATGGTTTCCGGCGTGAGCATCTGGTCCGGCGGGAGGGCCCGCACCGATTCCGCGACGCTCCCGACGGGGACGAACCGGAGCCGGCGGGTGTACGCCGTCCGGTCCCGGAGGTCCGCCGCGATGCCGAAGGCGAGCGACGTCGCCTTCCCCACCGCCGGGAGCGGGATCCGCACGTCCAGGCCGCCCGCGACCCCGACCTCGTCCATGTCCTGGTGAAAGATGCTCCCGCTCTGGATGAAGTTCTCCCAGAGGAACCGCCCATCGGCGACCCTCCGATAGAGCATCTCGCGCGTGTTGGGCTCGTAGCGCTCCGCGTGCGAGTAGGCAGCGCGCCACCGCACCTCGGCGCCGCCAAACGCGTCCACGCGGTGCTCGCCGGAGAGTTGGGAGCTGATCAGCGAATGCGAGAGGTAGCGGATCCGCAGGTTCCGCTGGTCGGCGTTGGTGTCGAGGTTGAACCCCTCGAGGACCCGCGCCTCGTCGTCCGTGAGGCGGTTGAGCACCGCGTCGAGGGAGATTCGGTCGTGCTCTCCCAACTCGAGGCCGAGGTGGAGGAGGCCGCCGAGGGAGACGGAGTGGGTGGAAGCGGTGCCCATGAAGTCGATCACGGGCTCGGTCCCGCCGGACGCGGACAGCGCCCGCTCGATCTGGCCATCGCGGTGGGTGAAGCCGGTCGCATGACCGATCGTGCCCAGGATGGCGAGCCGTCTCCCGCCGATCTCGAAGTCTCTGCCGAAGGCGAGGCCGAAGCCGTGGTTCATGGGCAGGCGACGCGGCTTCGGGCCCCATGCCCCGGCGAACGCTTCTCCGACCCGCTCGAGGTCCGCGCGCGCCAGGCTCCGGAGCGGGACATCCCTGGGCAGCGCGGCGGGGAGCGCCCGCGTACCGTCCTCGAACCCGAGGAAGTCCCACCGGCCTCCTGCGTAGCCTAGCCCGTCGGCGAAGGTGGCCTCGGTGTCGAAGCCGAGGGACGCGCTCACCCTGAAGGAGCGCCCTCCGGCGAAGTCCCGGGTGCGCACATCCACGAGCCCGCCGGCGTGGTCGCCGGGCTGGTCGGGTGTGTAGGTCTTGGAGGCGACGACGCTCTCGAGGATGCTCGACGGGATGAGGTCGAGGGGTACCGCCTTCCGGTCGGGCTCGGGCGAAGGGAGCGGCGCGCCGTTGAGCGTCGTCGCGCCGTAGCGCTCGCCGAGCCCGCGCACGTACACGTATTTGCCGTCCACGACCGACACGCCCGGGACGCGCTTCAGCGCGGTGGCCGCATCCCCGTCGGGCGAACGCGCGATCTGGGCCGACCCGATCGCGTCCACG
>VSDC01000182.1:0-5401 GCA_047459275.1 Gemmatimonadota bacterium | reverse complement strand
GCGCGAGCGAGCTGGGCCGCTTCGGTGCGGACAAGGTGCTGGTGGGCGAGAGCGGCGGCTTCGCCCGTTCGAATCCGGACGGCGCGACGGCGGTCATCGCGGATCTGGTGAAGGCGAACGGATACCACGCCGTCTTCTTCGCCGCTAGCGCCCAGGGGAAGGACCTGGCGCCCCGCGTGGCGGCCCGGCTCGATGTGCCGCTGGCCACGGACGCGACGGCGCTCGAGGTGGAGGGCGGCGAGCTGGTGATCACTCGGCCGGTGTATTCCGGCAAGGCGTTCGCCAAGCTGGTGCTCGACGGCGCGCCGCAGGTCGTGTCTCTCCGCCCGAACGTGTTCCGTGCGCAGGAGTCGCCGAAGGCTGGTGCGGTCGAGACGGTGGCCGTGCCGGAGGACTCGGACGCGTGGCGCGTGAAGGTGCGCGAGGTCGTCGCCGCATCGGGCGGCGTTGTGGACGTGGCCGAGGCGGAGGTCGTGGTCAGCGGCGGCCGAGGGATGCGTGGCCCGGAGAACTGGCACCTCCTCGAGCAGCTCGCGCAGGCGATCGGTCCGAACTGCGCGCTGGGCGCGTCGCGGGCCGTGGTGGACGCCGGGTGGCGGCCCCATTCCGAGCAGGTCGGCCAGACTGGCAAGACCGTGGCGCCGCAACTGTATTTCGCCGTCGGGATCAGCGGCGCGATCCAGCACCTTGCCGGCATGCGGACGGCCAGGACGATCGTCGCGATCAACAAGGATCCGGATGCCCCGATCTTCAAGATCGCGGACTACGGCATCGTCGGCGATGCGTTCGAGGTGCTCCCGCGGCTGACGGAGGAGATCCGGCGCCTGCGGGAAGGCTGAGCGACGTCGCTGCTTCGGCATCGACGAGGACGGCCCGGTGCGCCGGCGCACCGGGCCGTCGTGTTCTGAGTTCTGAGGCTCCGGCGAGGGGCCGGAAGAGATCGTGGATCAGAAAACCTTTGCGCTCTTCCTCCCGTCGCATCATATTCGCGGCACTCCCCGGAACAAATCTACCCAAGGACGTGGTGGGCGGCCTGTGCTGGCGCCTGCGGCGGGGGAGTATGCACAGGATAGCGACTGAATCGGAGCTGAAGAATTCTCGTATCCTGATCGTCGACGACGAGCCGGAAAACATCCGGCTTCTCGACCGGATCCTCGGACGCGCGGGCTACCACTCGGTTGCATCGACGACGAACCCGTTGACGGCGATAGAGCTCTTCGAGGAGTTCAAGCCCGATCTGGTGCTCCTGGACCTGAACATGTCTCCGCTGAACGGTTTCGAGGTGCTGGAGCAGCTCCGGGCGCGGATCGCCGACGAGGTGTACTTGCCGATCCTGGTGCTGACGGCGGACATGACGCACGAGGCGCGGCAGCGGGCGCTGTCCGAGGGTGCGCGAGACTTCCTGACGAAGCCGTTCGACGCGGAAGAGGCTCTGCTCCGGATCCGGAACCTGCTGGAGACGCGGTCGCTCCACGAACGGCTTCGGAACCAGAATGCGATCCTCGAGGCCGGCGTCCGCGAGCGGACGCGAGAGCTGGAAGAGGCGCGCATCGAGATCCTGGAGTGCCTCGGCCGAGCCGCCGAGTATCGAGACGACGCGACGGGCGAGCACATCCGTCGGGTCGGCGAGTTGTCGGGGCTGATCGCGCTGGAGCTTGGCCTGCCTCCTGCGGAGGCCGAAGAGCTCGGGCGGGCGGCGACGTTGCACGACATCGGCAAGATCGGCATTCCGGACCACGTGCTGCTCAAGCCCGGGCGTCTCACGCCGGAAGAGTTCGAGATCATGAAGACGCACACGACGATCGGGGCACGGATCCTGGCGGGCAGCCGTTCCCCGGTCCTGCAGACGGCGCGGGAGATCGCGCTCACGCACCACGAGCGGTGGGACGGGCGGGGCTACGCCGGGCTGGTGGGGGCGGAGATCCCCTTGAGCGGCCGGATCGTCGCGGTTGCGGACACGTTCGATGCACTCACCCAACATCGCCCGTACAAGCCGGCGTGGTCGTGGGACGTTGCGGTGGCCGCGATCGACGAGGAACGCGGGCGGCAGTTCGATGCCGATGTCGTGGACGCTTTCCTGAGCGTCGTGCGTCGCACGGGCCCGGAATTGCAGAAGAGGCGGGAGGCTCGCGTCTGAAGCGGTGGATCGAGGCAAGGCATAGGAGCGGCGTATGGCGTTCGGCATCGTGCGGGCACCGGAGTTCGCGGAGGGGCTGGACTGGCTGAACACGGGCGGCGCGGAGCTGCGCCTCGCGGACCTCCGAGGGAAGGTCGTCCTCCTCGACTTCTGGACGTACGGCTGAATCAACTGTCTACACGAACTTCCGCAGTTGCGGAAGCTGGAGTCCTGGTTCCCGGAAGAGCTCGTCGTGATCGGCGTGCATTCCGGGAAATTCATTGCCGAGCGCGAAACACGGAACGTACGCCAGGCCGTCCTCCGGCACGGAATCACCCATCCCGTCGTGAACGACCGGCAGTTCCGGATCTGGAGATCGTACGCCGTGAACGCGTGGCCGACGCTCGTCCTGATCGATCCGGCGGGGCGGGTCGTCGGGCAGCAGGCCGGCGAGCTTCCGGCGGAAATCCTGGCGGATGCGATCCGGCGTGTGGTCGCACGTGCGGAGTCCGAGGGCGCGCTGGACCGGTCGCTGCGATCGTTTCGGCTCGAGCGGGAGGGCGAGGTCGACCGGCCTCTCCGATTTCCTGCCAAGCTCCTCGTCGATGCAGAGGGCGGCCGCCTGTACGTTGCGGACACCGGCCACCATCGGATCGTCGTCGTGCAGGTGGACGCGGGCGGCCGCGGTGGCGAGGTGGAGTCGGTCGTCGGCAGCGGTGTGGAGGGGTTCGAGGACGGTGGGTGGGGCGATGCGAAGTTCTGCGAGCCGCATGGGCTCGCGCTGGCGGGTGGCACTCTGTACATTGCCGACACCGGCAATCACGCGATCCGTGCCCTGGATCTTGAGGAGCGCACGGTGACGACGGTCGCCGGGACGGGGGAGCAGGCGCCGCCGCGGGCGCGCGGCGGCCGGGGACGCGACGCCGCGCTGAACTCCCCATGGGACGTGCTCGTGCACGATGGCGCCATCGCGACCGCCATGGCCGGATCGCATCAGCTCTGGCGCTTCGATCCGGCCACGCTCGAGGCGACGCCCTGGGCGGGCTCGGGGGCGGAGGAGCTGTACGACGGGTCGGCCCGGGAGGCCGCGCTCGCGCAGCCGAGCGGCCTGGCCACGGATGGGCGGCGGATCTACTTCGCGGATGCTGAAAGCAGCGCGATCCGCTGCCTCCTGCCGGGGCGCGACGCGTCGGTCCGAACCATCGTGGGCACCGGTCTCTTCGACTTCGGAGACCGGGACGGAGAAGGCGATGCGGTTCGCCTCCAGCACCCGCTCGGCCTGTCCTGGCACGACGGAGTCCTCTACGTGGCCGACACGTACAACGGAAAGGTCAAGGTCGTGGACCCCGACCGCCGAACGTCGGAAACCGTTCTCGGCGGCAATGGCGAGCTGTGGGAGCCCGGCGGGCTGGCGGTGACCGGGCGCCTGGCATACATCGCCGACACGAATCATCACCGAGTCGCAGTCGCGGATCTGAGTGAAGGAGTCATAGAGGAGTTCGAGATTCGAGGTCTTTGATCGGCAGGGCCCATAGAGGCCCGAGAGATTGGCTCGAGGGAACGCCCCTTCTGGCGGCACACCGGGCACCCTCCTTGCGTTGGCCGGCTACCCGGCCGTAGGCGCATGGGATCGGTCCGCGAGGCCGATGGTGCGCCAGTCCCATCGATCCGTTAACCCCTCACCGGACAGAGCGACCATGCCGGATCGTAGCCAACACGAAAGCGGTCTCGAGCTGCCGCGGCGCCGATTCGTGCGCCCAGTCGTCGGGTTCGGAGTGCTCGTGGTGGCGGCGCTGATCGCCGGAACCCTCGAACGTTCGGAACGGACGCGGTCGTCGGGGCAGGGCGAGACGACGACGCTTGCCGGCGGGCATTCGATGGCGCACGCAAGTGAACCCGGGTCGTCGCCGGAGAACGGGTTGGCGGCTGCGCCGAAGCTCCAGGTGGTGTACGACGCCGAGGCCCGCGAAATCGTCCTGGAGATCGGTCCGCTGGACATGCCGGCCAACGCATCGCATCACGACGTGCTGCAGCCGGAGGCGCAGATCGGGACGCTCCCGGTGGCGGGGTGGATTCGCGGGTTCCGGGTGGAGCTGGTCGATGCGGAAGGAAGGGAGGTGCCGCGGTCGGTTCTCCATCACGTGAACGTCATCTCCCCGGACGAGCGGGAGCTGTTCAGCCAGATCATGTTGCGCATCGCGGCCGCGGGGCAGGAGACGGGCGCCGTAAAGCTGCCCCGGCTGCTCGGCTATCCGGTGCGCGAGGGGCATCGCCTCCTCGTGACGGCGATGTTCCACAACCCGACGCCGCAGGCGTATCGCGGCGTCAAGTTGAGGGTCCGCATGGACTTCACACCCGTCGGTAGCTGGCTGAGACCGATCCCTGTCTATCCCCTGTACATGGACGTGATGCCGCCGGCAGGCGTACACGCCTACGACCTGCCGCCCGGCCGCTCGGAGAAGAGCTGGGAAGGAAGCCCCGCGATCCCCGGGCGGCTTCTCGGCGTGGGCGGGCATCTCCACAAGTACGGCGTCGCGCTACGCCTCGAGGACGTAACCACCGGCGAGTTGCTCTGGGAGGCGACGCCGATCCTGGACGACGCGGGGGAGGTGGTCGGGATGCCGATCAAACGGTTCTTCTGGACGCTCGGCGTGCCGCTGTACCCCGATCACGTCTACCGGCTCACGGCGGTCTACGACAACCCGACCGGCGAGATGATCCCGGAAGGAGCGATGGGCACGCTCGGCGGAGCGTTCATCCCGGTCCGCGGCGCGATGTGGCCCGCTGCGGACCCCAACCACCCGGAGTACCAGTTGGACGTCCAGGTGACGACGTCGTCCGAATCAGGCCACGGAGGCGGCCATGATCACGGGAGCGGGGGTCATGGAAGCGGAGGACATGGAGGCGGTGACCATGGGAGCGCTCAGCACGGGAGCGTTGACAACGGAGGCACCGGGCACGGGGCGCACGGGTCCGGGCACTGATCGGGCGACCGCGTAGGGTTGCGTGGGCGCGGCCGGCGGTGTGGTGGTGGCGTGGTGGGCAGTGTAGTGAGCGGTGTAGTGCGCGGCGCCCCGGTGCGTAAGCACCGGGGCGCCGCTCTGCTCCATGCGCGGGTACTGCAGTCCAGCCCCGCTACATGCGCCGAAGTCCTGCCGTGCTACATGCGCCGATACCGCGGTCCGCTCCCGCCTTCCCGGGGCGTCCACCGGGGCCCCAGGATGTCGGTAGCCTTGCAGTCGATGCAGTTGGGCGCGTTGACGATCAGCACGTCGCCCTGGCGCT
>VSDC01000181.1:0-5407 GCA_047459275.1 Gemmatimonadota bacterium | reverse complement strand
CCCGCTTCGGCGGCACCTACGTCGTGTTCCCGACGCTGCAGCCCTTCGCCGACCCGCCGCCGCTCCCGAGCCTCGGCCTCTCCGCCGACGACGTGGCCGCCATCCTCGGCGCCGACGCGAACCGCGCCATCTACGAGGAGCCCGATCCGGTGCTCCGAGAGGGGAGCGCGCGCTTCCGCCTCAACTTCCGCTACCGCGTCCGCGTCGAGGGGCTCGCGTCCTCCTTCAGCCTCGGCGCCTTCGGGATCCGCGAGGGGAGCGAGCGCCTCACCGTGGGCGGACGGACGCTCCGGCCCGGGATCGACTACACGATCGACTACACGCTCGGGCTCGTCACGCTCACCAACCCGGCGCTCCTCGCCGGGCTCGGGCCCGACGCCGCGATCGAGGCCACGTGGGAGCAGAAGGCGGCCTTCGAGCTCATGCCGACGTCGATCTACGGGCTGAACGCGCGCTACGACCTCGGCGCCACGGGGCGGCTCGACTTCGTCGGGTTGTACCAGACCGAGAAGGCGATCGTGAACCGCCCGCAGCTCGGCTTCGAGCCCGGGTCCGTCTTCCTGAGCGGCGCGAGCGGGAATCTCCTCTTCGGCGCGTCCTGGCTCGACGGACTCCTGGCCCGCGTCTCGCCGGCCGCGGACACGATCCCGTCGGCGATCCGCATCGCCGGCGAGCTCGGCCTCTCGCTCCCCGACCCGAACCGCCGCGGCGACACCTACGTCGACGACTTCGAGGCGAGCGACGAGTTCCCGCTCCGCCTCGACCGCGACGCCTGGCGCCTCGGCTCCCGGCCCGGCGATCCGACCGGCGCGACGGACGTGCTCCCGCCGGTGCTCGACGTCTCGACCGCCGCGCCCCTCGTCTGGCAGCACGACCTGCTCGATGCCTCCGGCCGCGTCGTCGGCCCGCTCCTGGCCCGGGAGATCGACCGGCAGATCATCGTGGCCGGCGCGGAGCGAACCGAGCCGGTCCTCTACCTCTCCTTCGGCGACGCGGCGACCGCGGGGCCCGAGCGCCGCTGGCGCTCGATGACGACCGTCCTCGAGACGACCGGGCGAGACATGACGCGCAGCGAGTACCTCGAGTTCTACGCCGCCGCCCCGCCCGGGCGTGACCTCGCCCTCGTCATCGACATCGGCACCGTGAGCGAGGACGCGTACTACTTCGACGCGGAAGGGCGGACGGAGGGGATGTACCCCGACGGCCGGCCCTGGGGACTCGGGATCCTCGACGAGGAGGCGCGGATCGCGGAGCGCGAGATCTGGGGGACCGCCCTCGACTCCCTCGGTCTCTGGAACCAGTCCTGTCGGGCCGAGCCGGGGCAGCAGTCCTACCCCCTCGGCGACGCGCGCGCGAACTGCGCCCGCGGCAACGGGCGGCCCGACACCGAAGACCTGGACGGGAACGGGATCCTCGACGCGGCCGACGGCGCGTACTTCCGCTACGTCGTCCGCCTCGACGGCGCCTCGCCCTACCTCGTCCGGGATCGAGCCGGCACCGGCACCGAGTTTCGCCTCTACCGGATCCCGCTCCGCGGCCCGGGCGCGATCCCCATCGGCGGCGCGACCGAGGGGACGTGGCGCTACATCAAGCACCTGCGCATCACCGTGGCGGGCCAGGCGAGCGCGGCCGGCGGCGACATCACCCTCGCCCGCATGCGCGTCGTCGGCTCTCGCTGGACCAAGCGCGACATCGACGGCATCCGTGCCGGGATCTTCGAGGACCGCCCCGGCATCGGCGCGGGGATCACCGATTTCCGCGTGGGGCCGGTGAGCCGCATCACCGAGGGCGATGCGTACGTTTCTCCGCCCGGCGTCGGCGACCAGCTCCAGGACCCGACGAGCGCGTTCGGCGGCAGCGCGGTCGAGTACAACGAGAAGTCGCTCGGGCTCGACTACGGCGGGCTCCAACCGGGCGACCGCGTGGAGGCGTACTTCCGCTACCCCCAGCAGCCCCGCAACTTCCTCAACTACCGCGAGCTGCGCCTCTGGGCCGTGCCCCGCGGCGGGCGCTGGGGGAACGGAGGCGAGCGCCTCGTCGTCAGCGTCGGGACCGACGCGCGCAACCGGTACATCTTCGTGACCCCGCTCCGCCCCGCGCCGGCGGTGGTCCGGCCGGAGGACTGGCTCCCCGAGGTCGTCATCGACTTCGACCGCTGGTTCGAGCTGAAGGCTTGGGCCGAACAGCTCCTGATCGAGGGCGCGGCGCCGCCGGGCGAGCCGATCGTGGTCTGGAGCCCCGACAGCACGTACGCCGTGGTCATGGAGGACCGCGCCCGGGCGCCCAACCTGGCCGCGGTCCGCGAGATCGGCTTCGCCGTCTACAACGCCGGCGACGCGCCAGTCACGGGCGCCGTCTGGATCGACGACCTCCGCCTCGGCGGCGCCGTCACCGACCCGGGGCTCGCCGGACACCTCGCCGTCGAGCTGCGTGCCGGCAGCTTCGCGACCGCGACCATCTCCTACGCCAACCAGGGCGCCGGCTTCCGCCTCCTGAACCAGACGCCGGGCTACCAGGCGACTCGGGACATGACCGTCGGCGGGACGATCCACCTGGGCACGCTGGCGCCCGAGTCCTGGGCGCTCGACGCGCCGGTCACCGTCTCGTACTCCCGCTCCGGCCTCGAGCCGCTCTTCCTGCCGGAAAGCGACGTACGCGCCGACCGCCTCCCGGGGCTCCGCAGGACCGGGTCGAACCGGTCCCATGTCGGGCTCGCACTGCGTCGTACCCGGCCGCTGGAGAACCCCGTCGCCGGGTTCTTCCTCGATGGCGCCGCGGTCCGCGTCGACTACCGCACGGCGACGACGACGTCGCTCACGACCGAGGACCGCTCCGAGGGCGTCGAGGCGGGGATCGGGGTGACCCGGACGCCCGAGTCCCGTGACTTCGACCTCGTGCCCGGGCCCCTCGAGGCGGTGCTGCGCGCCGTCGCGCCGCGTGTCGTGGAGGAGAGCGACGCCTTCCGACGCCTGGCCTCCATGCGGCTGCGCTGGACGCCCGAGCTCGTCGCCTTCAACACCACGTACCAGCACGCGGAGATCCACAACTTCCGCTACGCCTCGATCCTCGAGAAACCGGAGGACGCGGCCATCCGACCGATCGAGGCGCACCGCGAGGGCCTCGTGTCCAGCGCGCGGATCACGCTCCGCCCGATCGCTTCGCTCCACGCCGGCGCCACCTTCACCAGCACGCGAGACCTCCTCGCCGCCGACCGAGCCGCCGCGCGGCCCGAGGAGCGCGAGGCGATCGCACGGGCGCGAAGCGAGCTGGTCGGCGTCGACCTCGGCTGGGAGCGCCAGCGCACGCTCTCGACCTTCGTCGACTACCGCCCGCCGGTGGCGTCGTGGCTGCGACCGAGCCTCGGCTTCACCGCCCGGTTCCGGGCCGATCGCGTCCCCTCTCGGCTCGAGACCATCGACTCGACCCCCGTGCTCCAGCGCGCATTCGACGGCAGCCGGCAGCTCACGCGCTCCGTCGTGATCGACCTGCCCGCGCTCGTCGGCGCCGACGAAGACCGGGGCGGGATCAGCGGCCTGGCGCGCGCGCTCGGGAGGGCCATCGGCCCCACCGACCTGACCTGGACCGATGGCGTCGGCTCGCGCTTCGACTGGCGCGCCGTCGACCCGGGGCTCGACTACCAGCTCGGGTTCGGACGAACCGACGCGTTCCGCATCGTCGACGGCGACACCGCGGCGGCCCTCGACCGCCACGGTTCGTTCCGTGCCCGGACCGAGCTGCGTCTGCCGCTCGGCACGCGCATCGACGTCGCCTACGCCGAGTCCGATGCGACGATCGACGAGCTCCGCGCCGGGAGCCGGCACACCCGCGAATCCCACTGGCCCGACGTGTCCTTCACCTGGGCGGAGCTGCCGCGGCCCGGCGCCCTGCGGACGATCATCGACTACGGCTCCTTCACCGTCGGCTATCGCGAGAGCGCCCGGACGAGTATCTTCGGCACGGCCGCCGGCCAGGAGTGGGCCAGCGACGAGCGCTCCGTCCCCCTCCACCTCGCCGTCGGCTTCGCGAACGGACTCGGCGCCAGCTACGTCGGCCAGATCGCCTCGGGCTCCGGGCACGATCCGACCGGGCGCACCGAGCACCAGACGCAGCAGCACACCGTCCAGATGACCGGTAGTTTCATCGCGCCGCGGTTCCTCAGGGAAAGCTTCCCGGCGCCGATCCACGCCACGCTGCGCTGGAGCTATCAGGCGCGCGCCCAGTGCCGCGTCGTCGCCACGGGCGCCGGCGAAGACCCAGCCGGGTGCATCCCGTTCGTCGATTACATCAACCGGGAGTTCGGCGCGACGCTGAACACGATCGTGTCCCAGCTCACCGTGGGGTTCCAGATGAGCTACATCGACCGTCAGAGCTACGTCGGCATTCGCAACGGCTCGAGCCAGTTCCAGCTCGTGCTGTTCGGCGAGTTCAACTTCGCCGCGGGCAACTTCGCCGGGGGAGGCCTCCCGTGAAGCGGGCCGCGGCCATCCTCGCGGTCGCCGCCGCCGTCTCCACCGCCGCGTGCGAACGTGGGGGCGCGCCCGTCTCGCGCCCCGCCGGCGTCGAGGTGCCCGACTTCGATGGCAACGCCGCCTACGCCCTCCTCGAGCGGCAGGTCGCCTTCGGACCACGCGTGCCCGGCACGCCCGGGCACGAAGAGCAGCTCGCCTGGATGGAGGCGTACCTCCGCGAGCGTGCCGACACCGTCATCCTCCAGCCGTTCGACCACCAGGCGCGGCGCGGCGGCGTCGTGCGCATGACCAACGTCTTCGCCCGTTTCCGCCCCGAGCTGGCCGACCGCATCCTCCTCGTCGCCCACTGGGACACGCGGCCCATGGCGGACCAGGATCCCGACCCGAGCCGCCGCGACGAGCCGATCCTGGGCGCGAACGACGGCGCGAGCGGCGTCGCCGTCCTCCTGCAAATTGCGGATGTCCTCTCCCGCCATTCCCCGCCGATCGGCGTCGACATACTCTTGACCGACGGCGAGGATTTCGGGCCGGACGAGATGTATCTGGGCGCCACGTACTTCGCGGCGAACCCCGTCCCGGGGCCCGGATACCGCCCGCTGTACGGCATCCTCGTCGACATGGTCGGCGACCGGGACCCGGTCTTCCCGATCGAGCCGCTCTCGTACGACTACGCGCCGGAGGTCGTCGAGCGCGTCTGGCGCCTGGCCGCCGAGCTCGGCTACGGCCACATCTTCGTGCGCCGGCGCCAGATCGCGATCTCCGACGACCACGTGCCGCTCAACCGGGCCGGGATCCGGACGATCGACATCATCGATTTCAACTACGGCCCCGGGAACAGCTTCTGGCACACCCACAAGGACGTATTGGAGAACACGTCGCCGGTCGGGCTCGAGGCAGTCGGGACGGTGTTGACGGAGTTGATCTATCGGGGAGGGTAG